>JAITWP010000156.1 GCA_031285365.1 Azoarcus sp. | reverse complement strand
GAAGTGCTCGTTGGTGTTGTTGAGTTGGTTGGTCAAGAGCAGGAGATTGCCCAGCACATCGATCCAGCCGCTGTTGTTGTTGACCGTCCCGGCTGAGCCCGTCGCACGGTAATTGGCATCGAGCGCGCCGCCGATGGACATGTCCCCGGCACTGAAGATCAGCGCGCGATCACGGTTGGTAAGGGTCTGTGCGCCGATGTCCAGCCGCGTGCGTGCGGCAATGGTCGCCGCCGTGCCGTTCTCTGCATCGTTGTTAAGCGTGTCAGCCCGCAAGGCGAGGTAGTCGCCATAAATGCGCCCGGTTCCCAGGTTGTTGATTGTGTCGGCATTTATGCGGGTAAAAGCTCCGTCAATCAGACCACGGTTGGTCAATGTGTCGGCCACGGTAATATCGGTGATAAAGGCGCTGATCCGGCCCTCGACGGTGTTGTCGAGATGTTCGGCGCTCACGGCCAGTCTGCCGCCTGCCGTCAGTTCCCCTTTGTTGGTCAACAGGGATGCAGTTTGCAGCGTGACGTTGCCGTTGGCCAGCATTTCTCCGGTGTGGGTGAAATCGCCCGTGAAGGACAGGTTCATGTCGCCCAGCGAAATGATTTTCCCGCTGCCCGTCAGGTTGGCGCTGGTGAGGGTGAGGATGCCGCCCGCCTGCAAGGTACCGGCATCGTTCGTCAGGCGGTCTGTCTGCATGGTGAGGTTGTCATATGCCGAGAACGTGCCGCGCGCATTATCGAGCGTATCCGAGCTTTGTATGTGCAGTGCTTTGCCCGCTGAGAGGGTGCCGCCGAGGTTGATCAGCTCGCCAGCGGTGATGTCCATGCTGCCGTCGCTGGACAGGGTGCCGCCGGTGTTGTCAAGGCGCGTGGTGACGCGCACTATGCCCATGCCCGTGCCGGTTTGCAGCAACAGGCCGTTGCGGTTATACAGCGTGCCGACATTGATCCGCAGTCGATTGGCGGCGGTTTGTCCGTGGTCGAATCTGGCCGTTTGCGCCGTCAGTTGTAGTTCGCCATCACTGACGAGGGTGGCGCGGCTGGCATCTACATTGTCTGCGTTGATCGACAGATTGTTGGCTGTTGTCCGGCTGCCCGATACGTTGACGCTGGCCCCTGTCAGTGAAAGGATGCCGCCGGCGAGGTTTTGTCCCAGGGCCGTGAGCAGTCCCGTGGCACTCACCTGCACGTCGCCGCTGCCGCCCAGGGTTCCATTACCCAGTACGCCCGCTGCGATGACCGAGTTGGCATCGCTGGTTACGCTGCTGCCGACAATGGACGTATTGCCCTGCGCCGCGATGGTTCCGGTGTTGCCAACGTTGCCGCGCGTGCCCAACCGGGTGTTGCCCTTCGCGTAGATCGTGCCGCTGTTGGCGATGCCGCCGTTGGTATCTGCATGTACGTTCGTGTTGGCCGAGATGTTTCCGCTGTTGGACAGACGCCCATCGGCCGTGATCGATACTTCGCCCACAAAGGCACCAATCTGGCCGGCGTTGTTCACGCCTACGCCCTTGTCGGTGCTCACCAGCGTGATCTTGCCCGCGTACATGCCCCCCAGTTCGCTCGTGTCGATGGACACTTGGGGTTTTTGCTGGGTTTCGTCGGTAATCGGGGTGACGGTGCCCTGGGCGTCTATGTTGTTGGAGCCTGCGACGATTTTGAGGTCTTTGGCCCAGATGCCGGCGTTGATTTCGGCCGCTTTGGCAAGGATCCGGGTGTAGTCGGCATCCGTTGTGTCAAGCCCTTTGCCTTCGATGACGATGGTGCCATTTCGTACTTGGTAGGCTTTGAGTTCTCCCTCGGCAAGCAGGGGCTGGCCGGTGGTGAGCGTCACATGGGAGGCGTTGATGAAGCCTGCGCCATTGACCAGAATCCCCGAGGGGTTGGCGATGATGACTTCCGCTCGGCGGCCCGCTACTTCGATGTAGCCTCTCAACTGGCTCGGGTCGGAACTGTTCACTTGATTGACGATGATCCGCGCTTCGCCCCCGGAAAGGTTCGGGTTGGCCTGTACCCAGCCCGCCAGTTGGGTTTGGGCGTCACGGGAGGCGTTGTTCAGGATCGCGCCGCGTTCGGCTACGTCGAACTGGTTGTATTGGTTCATCGACACACCCTTGGCGCTGGGCGTGGTGATGTTCACTTGTGGGATGCCGTTACTCGTTTGTGTGACCGTGGGTTGTTGATTTGCGGGGGCGTTCGGGTCGGCGTGGATGCCTTGTGCAAAGGCCGCGCTCGGTACGATCAACGCACTGCCCAGGCTGAGCATCACCGAGAAGGATAGTACGCGTAGCCCTGTCCAAAACGGGGGAGGGGTCGTCACGCAACGCGCTTCACCCGCGCTCTTGCCTTCACTCTTCTCCAACTCCGAGACCACCATCATCTGACCGCGATTCTTGTTGAAGATCACACGGTAGAGGGTCTTGTTCATGGTGGAACTCCCAGTCGATTTGGATGGTGATATGCGAAATTAAAGCAAGCAGAAAGACCAATGTCAGTAGCGCGTTCCCAACCCCATCATCCCTGCCAGGAAGAACAAGGTAAAACCGCTCCAGAACAGCGTAAGGGCATACCTCTTACGCACAAACAGCCCGTATCCCATCATGCAGGATGACGTCATGACGCACAGAAAAATTCCGGGGATGGAGGCCCCAAGCCAGATACCAAGGGTAATCGTCAGGAGAATCGCAGCGCCCGCCGCCGCCAAGTCAGGCGTCTTGGCAAGAAACCACAGGAAAAACACCCCAAGGATGAGCAAGGAACCAGCAATCAATCTGCGATAGTAGGTTTTGTACGCTAATTTCATTATCCAGATCTCCCTTCCCAGGCATTCAGTTCCGCATCAAGCATCACGGGGGGCACGGTCTTGGCAGGCTTCCGGCAGATTTCTCTGCAAAGCATCCAGCCCGCCCCGGAGTTGCGATTTCGGCAGCAAGGTATTGAAACCCACAAAAAACCCGGGGGTACAAACAGCGTTGTAAGCCCGGGTAATGGCCCGCATCTCGTCGAAAACGAAAGAAAGCGGAAAATCCATTCGCTCATCAAAAGTCAACATGGCAATGTTGCGCTCTAATATGGAATGAGCGTAAGTTTACTTCATAAAAATCCCTTCGTGAATATCTTCACAGAATATTTTTTTGAGATATGTATCACTGGCCCGCAGAAGCCGTCTCTCTGACGGGGAAACACTCAAACCTCAGCGATCTTCCAGGTCGATCAGGTTGAGATCGAGTTGACCTCTCCCGTCCCCGATTTCGGATACCATCCCGAAATCACTGCCATCACGCCTGTTTTCTACCCCGGAAAGATACTCGGAAGTAATATCTCCGGTGATATAGCAACCATTGAAACAGGATGTCTCGAAAGACTGGAGCACGGGGTTGATCGCGCGCACGGACGCCTCAAGATCATCGAGATTCTGGTAAAGCAGCCCGTCTGCTCCGATTTCCCGGGCAATTTCAGCCTCGTCGCGTTCATTGGCGATGAGTTCAGCGCGCGTCGGCATGTCGATACCGTAAACATTCGCGTGACGCACCGGCGGCGCAGCGGAAGCCATGTATACCCTGACCGCACCCGCTTCGCGCGCCATGTTGATGATTTCTCTGCTGGTCGTACCGCGCACGATGGAGTCGTCGACCAGCAGTACGCTTTTGCCCCTGAACTCCTGATGGATGGTGTTGAGTT
Source organism: Azoarcus sp. (assembly GCA_031285365.1). GTDB lineage: Bacteria > Pseudomonadota > Gammaproteobacteria > Burkholderiales > Rhodocyclaceae > WRNU01. The sequence continues at coordinate 2,222 of JAITWP010000156.1, read as the reverse complement.
TCTGACGCACGGATTTCATACGTCTGGACTGACCCGGCATAATGAAGGTCCGACCGATGTAGCGGTTCTTGACGAATCCCTCACGGTACGGCAACCCTAACCGTAGCGCCATTTCCTGCGCCGAAGGACGGCTCGAATCGGGAATCGGAATCACGACATCGATGCCCGCATGCGGCATGACACGCTTCATTTTCTCAGCAAGAAATTCGCCCATCTTGAGGCGAGCCTCGTAGACCGATACCCCATCCATGATGGAATCGGGCCTTGCGAGATAGACGTACTCGAACATGCACGGCGCGAGCACGGTTCTTTGCACGCATTCACGGCTGCGGAAGTTGCCTTCCATGTCGACCAGCACTGCCTCGCCCGGAGCAAGATCGCGCAAGAGCTTGAAACCCAGGGTATCGAGTGCAACAGACTCGGAAGCAACCATCCATTCGGTCTTTCCGTTCGGCAACTCGTTCTTGCCGATCACCAGGGGGCGAATGCCATACGGATCACGGAAAGCAAGCAGTCCATAGCCCGCAATCATTGCCACGGCTGCGTAAGCACCACGGCAGCGTCGATACACGCCCGCCACTGCGCGAAATACCGCCGCCTCGTCGAGCCGGGGACCGGTGGCCGCGTCTTCCAGTTCATGCGCCAGCACGTTGAGCAGCACTTCGGAATCGGAATTGGTGTTGATGTGCCGGCGGTCAGTGAGAAATATCTCGCGCTTGAGCGCCTCTGCATTAGTCAAATTCCCGTTGTGCGCCAGGATTAGCCCGAAAGGCGAATTGACGTAGAAGGGCTGGGCCTCGGCGGCAATGTCTGATGCCGAGCCCGCCGTGGGGTAACGCGCATGTCCGATTCCCCAGTTACCGGCGAGGTCACGCATGTTGCGGGTGCGAAAAACATCGCGCACCAGCCCCGGCCCCTTATGCATGAAAAAGCGATCACCCTCCGAAGTGGCAATGCCCGCCGCGTCCTGCCCACGATGCTGCAACACCAGCAGTCCGTCATAGAGCAACTGGTTGACCGGAGAAGTCGCTACGACTCCGAGAATCCCGCACATGAAATATCACCTTATTTAATACGAATACTATCGGTTACCGAATCGGCTATCGAGTCAACGTCAACGTCCGGTAGCCATGATCCGACCACACCTACCGCCTTTTCCAGCAACGGAGCAGACAACGCCTGCTTCCACCACGGTTCGTGCGACATGCCGATCAGGCCGCCGACCCAGACCAGGATCAAGGTAATCACCAGACCACGGAAAGCTCCGAACACAGCCCCAAAAAATCTGTCTGTCGCGCCCAATCCCACTGCGCGCAGCAGACGCCGCAAAAAAAGTTTTACCAGCGACACTACCAGCAATACAGCGAAAAGGATCAGTGCGAATGCCGCAGCCATGCGTCCACGCGGATCGTCTATCATGCTTTCAAACTGGAGCGCCGCGACATCGGCGTAGCGACCCGCCACGATTACGGCCAGAACCAGGGCGGCCAACCCCAGGACTTCGCTCACCAGCCCTCGCCACAGCCCCAGCGCGATCGACAGTCCAAGAATGGACAGGAACATGTAATCAAAAACCGTCATCGCTGAAACTCGGCATTTAGTGATCCAATGTTCAACGCGACGAAAGCACCGCGTTTTGACCCTTGGCTTTCAGGCGAGCCACGACCCGTTCTCCCTCGCTCCGGGACATCGGGCCAATGCGAACCCGCGTCACTTTGCCGGACTTTTCAGCGTAGGCGGCAAAACCTTGCTTTTTCAGTTCTTCCACCTGCTTGGCGGCCCTGTCTGCCCTGCTGTAGGCTGCGACCTGGACGAAGACCTTTTCTTTGGCCGTTTTTCCGCCTTGACCCGCTTCTTTCGCGGGAGCGGTGTCATTGAGCAAGGCAAGCACCCGCTCGGCTTCAGCATCTTTTGCAGCGGTCTTCGGCTGTGACGGAACGTTCTCGTGCCGGGGTTTCGGGTGCGCGGCAGGCGGGGTCGGGGCGGGAGGCGAAGGCGCTGATCGATTCTGTGGCGGTAGAGACGCCTCAGGCAAGGAAGGAGAAAGTACGATGGGAGCTTCTTCGGGTTCGTCCGTTGCCGCATCAGGTTCGATGTCGGCACCGGCAAATTCAGGTTCAGATTCAGGATCGTTTTCCGGCACGACCGGAGGCACTTCGAATTCAGCGTGTTCGGGAATGGTGACCTGTATGTCAGACACGGTATGCGGTTCGTCACCGTCC
>JAITWP010000123.1 GCA_031285365.1 Azoarcus sp. | reverse complement strand
CACCGCGTGCCGCATAACCTCAATGTTTCCTTTGCCTATGTCGAGGGCGAATCCCTGATGATGTCGATCAAGGATATTGCGGTCTCTTCCGGCTCGGCGTGCACTTCCGCGAGCCTGGAGCCGTCCTACGTTTTGCGTGCGCTGGGGCGCAACGACGAACTGGCTCACAGTTCCATCCGCTTCTCCCTCGGACGTTTCACCACTGCTGAAGAAATTGACTACGCCGTCGAAGTGATCAAACGCGGAGTTGGTAAACTGCGTGATCTTTCTCCGCTCTGGGAAATGGCCCAGGCGGGTGTCGATCTCGACACGGTACAGTGGGCGGCCCACTAGGCAACAGGAGCAAAAGGACATGACCTACAGCAACAAGGTTCTGGATCATTACGAGAACCCCCGCAACGCCGGATCGTTCGGACAGGACGAAGAAGGCGTGGCTACCGGCATGGTGGGCGCACCAGCCTGTGGTGACGTAATGAAACTCCAGATCAAGGTCGGCAAGGATGGCATCATCGAGGATGCCCGCTTCAAGACCTACGGCTGTGGATCGGCGATTGCCTCATCTTCGCTCGTGACCGAATGGGTCAAGGGCAAGACGCTCGATGAGGCGCTGACGATCAAGAACGTCCAGATCGCCGAAGAACTGGCCCTGCCGCCCGTCAAGATCCACTGCTCAGTGCTGGCCGAAGATGCCATTCGCGCTGCGGTGGCCGATTACAGGAAAAAGCACGGAGAAAAATGAAATGAGCGTTACCCTGACAGAACGTGCCGCCCAGCACATTGCCGGTTTCATCGACAAACGGGGCAAGGGAGTCGGCATTCGCCTGGGCATCAAAACCTCCGGCTGTTCCGGCATGGCCTACAAGCTCGAATTCGTCGACCAGACGCTCGACGACGATCTCGTTTTCGACAGCCACGGCGTCAAGGTCGTGATCGACCCAAAAAGCCTCGTCTACCTCGACGGAACCGAACTCGATTACGTGCGCGAAGGGCTGAACGAAGGCTTCAAGTTCAACAATCCCAACGCCAGGAACCAGTGCGGTTGCGGCGAAAGCTTCAACGTGTAGAACAGCCTCTTCAACGTCGCGTTGTCACGTCACAAGCGTTGCTCCCTGCCCATGAGCGTCGATCTTTCTCTCGATTACTTTGCCCTGTTCGGCTTGCCGTGCCGGTTCAGGCTCGACGAAGCGACGCTCGACCATGCCTGGCACACGTTGCAGACCGAAGTCCATCCGGATCGTCACGCCCATCTGCCCGACGGCAGCGACCGGCGCAACGCGATGGCGGGTGCGTTGCGCGTCAACGAAGCCTATACTGCGCTCAAAAAACCGCTCACCCGCGCCCAATATCTGCTCGAACTGGCCGGAATGGGCTCGGATGTCATCAACGCAAACGTGATGGCTCCTGAATACCTGTTCGAGCAACTGCAATGGCGCGAGGCGGTGGAAGAGGCGCGCGGGACGAACGATATTGACGCGCTGGAGCAACTGGCTCTGCGCCTGCAAATCCAGAAAGGTGGCGTTGTTGAGCAACTGGCGGTGCAACTCGACGACCAGCGTGATCTCGACGCCGCCGCCGACACGGTGCGGCGGATGATGTTTCTCGACAAACTCCGTCAGGACATCGACAACGTCCTGGCGGCGTTCGATGGCTGATTGATCAAATACCTACGCGGGCGAAAGGAAAACATGGCCCTGTTGCAGATCGCCGAACCCGGACAATCCGCCGCGCCGCACAAGCACCGGCTGGCGGTGGGTATCGACCTGGGCACGACCAACTCGCTGGTTGCCACGGTCAGGAACGGCATTGCCGTTTGCCTGACCGACGAACAGGGGCGCGCGATCATGCCTTCGATTGTCCACTACCGGGACGGCGGAGGGATCGAACTCGGGTTCGACGCCATGAGCACGCGCGTCTCCGACCCCCGAAACACCATCGTTTCCGTCAAGCGTTTCATGGGACGCGGCATCAAGGATGTGACCCATATCGAAGCCATGCCCTACGTCTTCGAGGAAACCCCCGGTATGGTGCGGCTGCGCACCGTACAGGGCAGCAAAAGTCCCGTGGAAATCTCCGCCGAACTCCTGCGCGCCCTGCGCAAGCGGGCCGAAGCGAGTCTGGGCGGCGAACTTACCGGGGTCGTTGTTACCGTCCCCGCCTATTTCGACGATGCCCAGCGTCAGGCCACGCGGGACGCTGCGCGCCTGGCCGGGCTTCACGTCCTGCGCCTGCTCAACGAACCCACAGCGGCGGCGGTGGCCTACGGGCTGGACAACGCTTCCGAAGGCGTCTATGCGGTTTTCGATCTGGGCGGCGGAACGTTCGATCTGTCCATCCTCAAGCTCACGCGCGGCGTATTTGAAGTGCTTGCCACCAATGGCGACACCGCCCTGGGCGGCGACGATTTCGATCATCGCCTGTACTGCTGGGCGCTCGATCACGCCCGCATCGATCCGCCTTCTGCCGAAGATGCCCGCCGTCTGTTGATGGCTGCACGTGCGGTCAAGGAGTTGCTCACCGTCTGCGAAGAAGCTCCGTTCCGCCTCCGGCTCGATTCCGGAGAGGAAGTCGACCTCACCGTGACTCGTGCCGACTTCTTCGAGATGACACGAGCGCTCGTCCAGAAAACCCTTGCCCCGGTCAAACGCGCGCTGCGCGATGCCGGACTTTCCCCCCGTGACGTCAAGGGTGTCGTCATGGTTGGCGGAGCCACGCGGATGCCGCACATCCAGCGCGCCGTGGCCGAATACTTCGGACAGGAACCGCTGACCAACCTCGACCCCGACCGGGTTGTCGCCCTCGGCGCGGCCATGCAGGCCAACGCGCTTGCGGGCAACCGCCGGGAGGACGATTCCTGGCTTCTGCTCGATGTCATCCCGCTTTCCCTCGGGCTGGAAACGATGGGCGGGCTTTCCGAGAAAGTCATTGCCCGCAACGCCACTCTGCCCGTGGCGAGGGCGCAGGAATTCACCACCTTCAAGGACGGCCAGACGGCCATGTCCTTCCACATCGTGCAGGGTGAGCGGGAACTCGTTGCCGATTGCCGTTCGCTCGCCCGGTTTGAATTGCGCGGCATCCCGCCGATGGCGGCGGGCGCGGCGCGCATTCGCGTCACCTTTCAGGTGGACGCCGACGGCCTGTTGTCCGTTTCCGCGCTTGAGGCCAGCACCGGCGTGGAAGCGAGCATTCACGTCAAACCTTCCTACGGCCTGACCGACGACGAAATCGCCGGAATGTTGCGTTCCAGCCTGGAGCACGCCAGCGACGATCTGACCGCGCGCGCCCTGCGTGAAAAACAGGTCGAAGCCGAGCGTCTCCTCGAAGCCTGCGCCCAGGCGCTTGCTGCCGATAGCGAACTGCTCGACGAAGCGGAGCGCACCACCATCGACGCCCTTATCGCGCGTCTGCGCCAACTCGTCACCGGACACGACGCCAATGCTCTGTCCGACGCCATTGCTGCGCTTTCCCGTGCGACCGAAGACTTTGCCACCCGCCGCATGAATCGAAGCCTCAGCAAAGCCCTGACCGGGCATAACATCGACGAACTCTGAGCGACACGTATCATGACCCGGATCATCATCCTGCCCCATGTCGAATATTGCCCACAGGGTGCGGTCATCGAAGCCCAGCCGGGGCAGAGTCTCTGCGATGCGCTGCTTGACGGGGGGATCGAAATCGAACACGCCTGCGAGCAATCCTGCGCCTGCACCACCTGCCACGTCATCGTGCGCGAAGGCTCCGAGTCGCTGGAAGACGCAACGGATGACGAAGAAGACCTGCTCGACCGCGCCTGGGGACTCACCCCATACTCACGGCTGTCCTGTCAGGTCATCATCGGCACGACCCCGTTGACGGTGGAAATACCGCGCTACACGATCAATCTCGCCCGTGAGGAGAAGCACGGATGAAACTGAAATGGACGGACGTTCAGGAAATTGCCATACGGCTGCTTGAAACCTATCCGGAAACCGATCCCATGCGTGTGAACTTCGTCGACCTCATGAACTGGGTCAAGGCACTGCCCGAATTCGATGATGACCCCGCGCGTTGCGGGGAACGTATTCTTGAGGCGATTCAGCAGGCGTGGATTGGGGAGATGGATTGAGGTTGGTTCGTTCAGCCATCAAAAGCGTTTTGCTATCCCTGCCTGACGCAAAACAGCGTTTGCCGTATGACGTGACTTGATTTTGTTGTCAACAGTAAACCGAATGGACGTTATAGGAGAAAACCAGATGTCGTGGTCTCCTTTTCCGCGCCGTTCGAAATAGCACCCTGCTTCGCGCAGAATGGTTTTCAGATCAGGCGTGAAGCTGTCCGGCATCAGGAGACAGGTTCCGGGCAGACAGTTGAGAAGCGTCGCGCGAGCAACTCAAAGGGAACACCACCGCTGATCGGCACGCTATTTGCGTTGAGTAGTTCAGGGATCATACGTTCCAGCTTGCTGCAAAGCTCTTCGAGTGTTTCCGCTTCGGTAGCAAGGCCGGGAACGTCATCTGACGTTGCAACCCAAACGCATACATCGCGATCCCACTCAGCACGTACAAGCAGTAATTCATTCATCATCATGCGCTCGGTGAAGGGACTGCAAAATGTAAACCAATGCCAGAAAAAAAAGCAAGCGGCATTGTACCGCACCGGTTGGGTTGAGCGAAGCAAAACTCAACCTGCACGCTTGATTTGTAGTCTCATTGCGACTACGATTGAAGCGAGATTAACCGTTCAAGGAGAGCGCCGTGAGCGCCACCGCCGATACCTACGTCCGCGCCCGTATCGACACCAACACCAAGGAACGCGCCGCGCGTGCGCTCGAAGCAATGGGTCTGTCGATCTCCGACGCCATTCGTCTGCTGATGCTGCGCATCGCCGATGAACACCGCTTGCCCTTCGATGTGAAGGTGCCGAATGCCACCACAAGAAAGGCCATTGCTGAACTGGAAGCGGGCAAGGGTAAGAAATTCGCCAGCGTGGACGACTTGATGGCGGATTTGCATGCGGACGATTGACAGATTGCGTAGGTTGGGTTGAGCGAAGTGTTCGGCCGGGTGACATAGGTAACGGTTGTCTGTAGACATAGGTAACGCTTTTAAGATAGCGGCAGAGCATTTTTCAGAGAGGGTGCGATGCCGTGGAAGGAGA
>JAITWP010000044.1 GCA_031285365.1 Azoarcus sp. | reverse complement strand
CGGCACTACGCGCGCCACGAGGGCGATCTGCATGCCGAACTGTCGGTGAATACGCGCAACGGGGAGTTCTTCTACAAGGAGACCGGTGTGCTTGAGGGTAAGCCGTACAGCGTGCAAGCGCATGGCTGGCTTGTGAGGGGCATCCATCGCCACGGCCGTTATCCGGAAGGCCTCTCCCCGGAACGCCAGTGAGGCGGCGGCAAATCTCCGTTGGTTCCGCGCCCGACAGGCGGCCGCGCACCCATGCTGCATGCGCTGCCCCTCTGGGCGCCGTTCTCGCCGGCCTGGGCCTGCTGACGGTCGCCGGAGGCGCTCTCGCACAGACGACGGGGGCCGAGGCGCCCTCACAGATCACGCTCAAGGTCGTGCCGGCGGGCAGCCGCCAGGACGCGGTCGTGCGGGCGAGCAGGTCGCATGGCACATCCGCGATGATCTGCTCTGCACTGCATGCCGCGGCAGGTTCATGGCGATGAACGTTTCGAGCGCTTGCGTGCGGAAGACCAGCGGGCAGAAGTCAGGCGTGCCGGGTAGGTTGTTCTTCACCCGGTAGTGGGGCACGTTCTCACTTCCGGCTCCCTACTGCTAAAGGTAAGCGCCACGTTGACCACCTCCTGTTTCGATTGGCCTGAATGTGCGATCACCTCGTGATGGAGGTGTGAGATGGAGGCTGCCGACAAAATGGACACCCATTTGGACAGCACCAACAATGTTGGCGGTGTTGGATTCGTGGGGCGGCTTGAGGTTCTGGAGGGACCGACAGGCCGCAAAGTGCGTTCGGACGATGAAAAGTCTCGCATCGTTGCGGAGAGTCTCGAGCGAGGTGCGCAGGTCTCGGCTATTGCGCGCAAATACGGCGTGTCTCGTTGGCAGATATACGACTGGCGCCATCGGCTTTCAGGGAGCGGTCGGCGGCAACTGCCGGGCAATGTAGAAGCGCCGAGCTGTACGTTTGCACGTGTGGTGGTTGATGAGCCGTCGCGCGCTACAGCGAGGGCAAGCATCGAACTCGTCGTTGGGGATGTTATCGTTCGAACGACGCCTGACGTTGATGACCGCCATCTGCTACGGGTCTTGCGTGTTGCCAAGGCGGCGGCTGCGCAATGATCTCTGCTGATGCTCACCAGCAGGTTTACATTGCCACGCGTCCCGTAGACTTCAGGAAGGGGCATGATGGCCTTGCCGCGGCTGTTCAGGAGATCGTTGGTAAAAGCCCGTTCAGCGGCGCGTTCTTCGTGTTCCGATCCAAGCGTGCGGACAGAATAAAAATCCTTGTCTGGGACGGCACCGGCCTGACGCTTGTCCATAAGCGGCTTGAGGGTCCGAAAGCAAAGTTCGTCTGGCCGCAGGCTCGCGACGGGATCATTCGACTGTCGCCAGCCCAGTTCTCGGCCCTGTTCGAAGGGTTGGATTGGCGATTGATGCGGCCCGATCGTGTTCAGCAGCCACAGCTTGCTGGATAGACTTGCAGAACGCAGCGTTCCCGTGCTGGTTTTGATGGCACTGGAATCGATTATGTGCTCGAAATAATGCATGAATCACGCGCTCATGCAGGAAGAAATTGAAAGCCTGAAAGCGCAGTTGCTCGAGGTTCAGGCGGCACTGGCGACATCCGAGGAAGCGCGCCGTCGACTGGAGACGATCCTCCATCAGCTGAGGCGCGAAAAGTACGGCGCGAAGTCCGAAAAGCTCGACCCCGATCAGTTCAACCTGCCGATGGAAGACGTCGAGATAGCCCAGGGCGTTCTCGACGCCGCTCATGAAAGAGCTGAGCAGCTCATCACGGGCAAGATCAACGTTACCGGTGCGGCGCGTCGCAATCGCGGCCGGTTGCCCATGCATCTGGAGCGTATCGAACGGATCATCGAGCCGAAGAGCACGCTGTGCCCGTGCGGTTGCGGCGAGATGACGAAGATTGGCGAGGACGTAAGCGAGCGGCTGGACCTCGTGCCGGCTCAGCTGCGTGTTCTGGTGACGCGTCGTCCGAAATACGCCTGCCGTCGCTGCTCGGGAGCGGTCGTGCAAGCCCATGCGCCTGAGCATGTAGTGCCGGGCGGGCTGCCGACGGAGATGTTGATTGCACAGGTGATCCTCTCGAAGTTCGGAGACCATCTTCCGTTCTTCAGACAAGCTGAAATCTACGCTCGCCAGGGCATTGAGCTGGATCGGGCGACATTGGGCAACTGGGTTGGTCGCGCATGCTTCCACCTGACGCCGATCGCCGACCATATGCGTCTGCTTCTGGGCAACGCCAGCAGGTTGTTCATGGATGAAACGACGGCGCCGGTGCTCGATCCGGGGCGTAAGAAGGTCAAGAAAGGCTTCTTCTGGGCTATCGCCAGCGACGATCGCGGCCACGCCGGCTGCGGCCCTCCGATTGTTCTGTTCCGCTATGCACCGGGACGGAGCGGCGAATATGCCGAGCGCTTCCTGCAGGGCTTTCACGGACAGTTCCTGCAGGTCGACGGCTATGAGGGCTACGACAGGCTGACGCGCCTTCAGCGCCCGCAAGGGCCATGGACGCTCGTCTACTGCTGGAGCCATCTGCGGCGACGCTTTGTGACGGAATGGCGTAGCTCGAAATCGCCGATTGCCGAAGAGGCAATCCGCCAGATCCGTGCGCTCTATGGCGTTGAGAAAAACGTGCGAGGTGAAGCGCCGCACGTCAGGCTTGCTGCGCGCAAGGAGCACTCCGCGCCAATCGTCGCCGCGTTGAAGCCGTGGTTCGAGAAGCAACTCTCGTTGATCTCTTCCGGCTCCAAACTCGCCGAGCACATCCGTTATGGCCTCGATCACTGGAAAGGCCTCATCCGGTTCCTCGACGACGGACGTCTGGAGCTCGACACCAATCCGGTCGAAAATGCGATCCGTCCTATCTGTTTGACGCGCAAGAACGCGCTCTTCGCCGGGCATGAAGTCGGGGCCGAAAACTGGGCGTTGCTCTCCTCCATCGTTGCGACATGCAAGCTCAACAACGTCAATCCTGTCGCCTACATCGCCAACACGCTGGAAG
>JAITWP010000025.1 GCA_031285365.1 Azoarcus sp. | reverse complement strand
GCAAGGCTTTCCGCGTCGTAGCCCACGACTTCGGCCAGCCGGACGGGATCGGGTTGGCCGCAACAACCTCCCCCGCCGCAGCAGGAACCTTGCCCTATGGCAATGGCCGCATACCCGGCCCGCACGGTTTCCCTGACTTGTTCATTCGATTTGTTTGATGTGCTCATGGCGTTTCCTTCAGGTTACGGGTTTTTGTTTTCACAGCAGGTTGGCAGGAAATTCGGCGCTGTGCTGATTCGATCAGAATTGCCGGAGCAGCACTCAGCCGTCAGGTAGGCGATGGTTTCCAGCATCAAGGGGATATTGGCTCTGTACCGCGTATTGCGACCTTCCCGTTCCATGCCGGCAAGCCCGCTGTGAACAATGGTTTTCAGGTGAAAGGAAAGGTTGGTTTTCGGTATGTCCAGCATCCGGGAAATTTCCCCGGCAACCAGCCCGCCCGGCGCGTATTTGACAAGCAGCCGGAAGACGGAAAGTCGGGCCTCGGAGGTCAGAACTTCAAAGACGGTGGTGGCTGTTTTTGTTTCCATCGGATGATTGTTCAATAACTATTGAACGATGTCAAACAACGCGAAATTTTTCCTCCTGCGCAGAAGCATCCGAAGGGCCGGGGTTAATTCCCCTCTAGGGAGGGGTGGCCCGAAGGGCCGGGGTGGTTGCGCGGATACGCGTGCACTTATCCAGAGCGGGGTAGTTGTATAAGTACGCCCCTCACGGCGGAACACGCAAGACTCAGGGCTGACAATTGTCCACATCACAGCATGAGGCGGAGGGTGAAATGGATGTTGAAATGAGTGTTGAGCGTACCCGCGCAACCACCCCGGCCCTTCGGGCCACCCCTCCACGGAGGGGAATGACCCTACTTCACCAAAAACGGCAAATTGGCCGTGGCAGCCTTGCCGTTGCCGTCGCGCACGGTGATGAACAGGCGATAGGCGCCGGGGATCGAGGGGGCGTGGAAACGGATGCTGGATGTTCCGGCAGAAAGCACTTCCACGCCGACCGGCTCCGGCAGGGGTTCGGCTTCGCCTCCTCCGCCCAGTTCGGTGGCTTCTTTGCGCACCAGCCAGCCGGTGACGAGATTCTCGCCGCGTACATCGATGGTGGATGAGACAACCGCCCCCGGCGCGAATACGTCGGCGGAAATGCCGATGCCGAGAATGCTTGGCGCGGGCCGGGCGGGTGGGCGGCCCCAGGCTTCGGACAGTGCATCGGTCATTTCGGTGAGGGTGTTGTCCGAAAGCAGCAGACTATGCCAGGTTGCAGTCTGCTCCTGCTTTACGCCCCACAGAAAGGCGAAAGTGCCGCGAACTTGCGGGTTTTTGCCTAACTCGGCCAGTACGCGGCGGAAATAATCCGCTTTCTCGCGGCTGGTGAATTCGACCGGCGCGCCCCAGGGTTTGCGGCCAGCCTGCCATTGTCCGAGCGGGCCGAGTTCAGTGATCAACAATGGCTTGCCAATGCCTGCGGCACGGATGCGCTCGTCCAGTCCAAATGCTGCGTTTGCGTAAAGATTGATGCCGATCATGTCGATGTGCGCACAACATCCGGCGAGTCGTTTCAGGTATTGCGCGTCACCGTCATTGACGGACATTACAGCGGGGTGGGCAGGGTCGAGTTTCTTGACCACGCCAGCCAGACGGTCAATTTCGCGCCACGACGGCATGGGGTCGGGCATGCCGTGCTCGACCTCATTGCCGATGACCCAGGCCAGCAGTGCGGGGTGTTTCCGGTAGCGTTGCACGAATGCGCGAATGCGGTTTTCCTGTGCGGCGACAGCCTTGGGGTCGTCGAGGCGGAAACCCTGACGCGGCAGCCCTACATCCAGCCCCATGAGTACGCCGATGCCGAGTTTACGGGCCTCGTCGAGCACCCAGGCGTCTCTCTCGTGATAGACACGCACCGCATTTGCTCCGGCGGCGGCGAGTTTTTCCAGCGCGGCGCGGTCGCCGGAAAAGGCGGCACCGCGCCACGGTGTAGTGGACAGCGGGGGGTTGGCGAAAGCCGTTTGAGGCGGCAGGATGAAAATCACTGCCGCCGATAAAATCAGGCGTGCGAAAAATTGCGAGGACGTGCGCGCCACGTTATTTCATTGCACGTAGCCGCGAGACGCGATCCTGCGTGGCGGGGTGGGTTGAAAACAGCTTGCGAAAATTGCCGCCCAGGAGGGGATTGATGATCATCATTTGCGCCGTGGCCGGATGCTCCTCGGCTGTCTGGAGCGGAATTCCCTTGGCGTAGGATTCGATCTTGAGCAGGGCATCGGCCAGCGCGTCGGGGTCACCGGAAATTTCCGCGCCGCCACGATCCGCGCCGAATTCGCGTGTGCGGCTGACAGCCATCTGGATCAGCATCGCCGCCATCGGCGCAAGCAGCATGACCAGGATCTGAGCCGCCGGATGGCCGCGGTTATCGCGCCCGCCGAAAACCATGCCGAATCGCGCCAGCGTCGCAATCGCACCCGCGATGGTGGCGGTGATGGTGGAAATCAGGATGTCCCTGTGCTTGACGTGGGCAAGCTCGTGCGCCATGACCCCACGCAATTCCCGTTCGGAGAGCAGGCGCATAATGCCGGCGGTGGCCGCTACGGCGGCGTGATCCGGGTTGCGGCCTGTAGCGAAGGCATTGGGTTGTTCTTCGTCGATGATGTAGACCTTGGGCATGGGCAGTTCGGCGCGCTGCGCAAGTTCTTTCACCATGTTGTAGAGATAGGGCGAAGAGGCGGCATCCACTTGGCGGGCTCCGTACATTTTCAGCACCGCCTTGTCCGAGAACCAGTAGGCCCACAGATTCATTCCGCCACCCAGGACGAGGGCGATCAACATACCCTGTTGGCCGCCGAGCGAGCCGCCGATGACACCGAACAGGGCGACGATGCCGGCCATCAGGATGGAGGTTTTCAGCCAGTTACCAAACATGTGTCTTTCCTTTGAGAAGCGTTTTTTCCTTGCCTGACGGCCAGGAGAACAGATTCATAGATAGGGACGGGCAAGGCCGAATTCAAGTCGGCACAGGCAATATAAAACGTTCTCCGGTGGCGAGCGTGAAGCCGTGCAGAAACTCCGCTGCCGTCATCCGACGGCTGTTCGGGCGTTGCAGTTCCGTGATACACAGCGCATCTTCGCCACAGGCTACCACGATCCCGGAGGCATCGACGCGAAGGATGCTGCCCGGCTCGCCGCGCTCCGATATGGCATGTGCTGCCCAGAGTTTAACCGTGGTTTCGTGTATCTGCCCGAAAACGACCGGAAACGGATTGAAAGCGCGTATCTGACGCGCCAGTTCGATTGCCGGTCTGCGCCAATCGATTTCGGCCTCGGCGCGGGAAATCTTCCGGGCGATGGTTACGCCTTCCTCCGGCTGTTCTTCGGCGGGCAAATCTCCGGCGGCCAGTTGCGCCAGCGCCTCGACGATGGCTTCTGCGCCAAGGCGGGCCAGTTTGTCGTGCAGGCTGGCTGCCGTATCCTCGGGTGTGATGCCGATTTTTCGGGAGAGGAGCATCGGGCCGGTATCCAGTCCGGCATCCATTTGCATGATGGTGATGCCTGTCTCCGCGTCGCCCGCTTCGATGGCGCGCTGGATCGGAGCCGCGCCACGCCAGCGCGGCAGAAGCGAGGCATGGATGTTCAGGCAACCCAACCTGGGCAGGGTCAACGCTTCCGGGGGCAGGATCAGGCCATAGGCGGCGACCACCAGCACATCGGGACGGGTCTCCTTCAGGCGTGCACGCTGTTCATCCGTGCGCAGGCGTTCCGGCTGGTCGATGTCGAGCCCTTGCGACAGGGCGAGCTGTTTCACCGCGCTGGCCATGAGCTTCATGCCGCGTCCGGCGGGGCGATCCGGTTGCGTCAGCACCACCGGAACCGCATGGCCCGCCG
>JAITWP010000001.1 GCA_031285365.1 Azoarcus sp. | reverse complement strand
CGGCGGGCGGACATTCTGGAAGCCGTGCGCCGCATCGTCGCCGACGTGCTGCTGGGCAACGGCGACAATCATCTCAAGAACTGGTCGTTCCGCTTCGCGTCGCCCGGCCAAATCCGGCTATCACCAGCCTATGATATCGTGCCGACCGTGCTGTTTATTCCCGGCGACGCCATGGCGCTGCGCTTCGTCGGAACGCATCGGTTCGAGAACGTGAACCTGCATCGTTTTGAACGCATCGCAAGCTTCCTCCATGTCGATGCCAGATGGCTGCTACGCGAGGTCAAGGCCGCCGTCGAGCGTGCGCTCGATCTCTGGCCTGCCGCGGCCCCCGAACTTCTGGGTGAAGCCTGGGCCACGAAACTGCTCGATCGGCTTTCGACGCTGCAGCTTGTGCGCGAGGTCTGTGGTTGACCACCGCAATCGAGGCAAGACCCTTTGCTGAGATTTGGAAGCAACAAAGCTGTCTTAGTCAGCCATCCATCTGATTGTTGCGCTTATAGCGGATATCTCGCGCTTATGCTCTCTATGCGCAAGATATCCGAACTTGGCAAAGCGAATTCCAGAACGGGTGGTTTCTAATTCGTGCCCTTATCATCGAACAAAATTGCGGCGTAGTCCTGTGCACCGTGTAGAACGTGAAGAATTACGATTTCAGCGGCCCCAACCCGATAGAAAATGAGGTAGTTCCCGTGGAGCCGCCGTCGTACGTCATGTCGCTCGTAACGGGGAACGAGAGGGAATGCTCGTGGCGATGCAGCGAGGGATAAGCACTTCTGTTGCAACTCGTCGATGAATGATACCGCCCTTTTGGGGTCGTCTCTGGCAATATAGTCGCCGATCCGTTGCAAGTCGGTCTTGGCTTCATCCGAGAAGCGTATCCTCATTCTTGCGTCATTGCCTGATAGCGCGCACGCAATTCATTGAACACATCGTCGGCGTCGTGGGTGCGGCCAGCATCGGCATCGGCGAGTCCGCGCATGATGGAGGCATCGAGGGCAGTCAGTCGTGTCTCACGGTCTTGCACCAGGCGCACGCCCTCTCGCAGCACCTCGCTTTTCGAGCCATAGCGCCCCGTATCAACGAGCTGTTGGACGAAGGCCTCGAGCGGTTTCCCGAGATCGGCGCTAATCATTGTGGGCTCCTCGCTGTGGAGCGCTATGCATAATGGAATTATTAACAGTTATCAAGTCGGCGGATTCCATCGGAAAACGGTGCTTGTTCGACCGCAAGATCGAGCTGTCGGATTGGGCAACGACAGAACGGTTGGGATTGCTGGGCTCATTGTGCCGGGCTTTGCTTGCCGGGCGGGTAGCGAAGACTGCAATTTTGTCTTCTGAAAATGAACGCGCGATCTTCCACGAAAGGTTGGCGTCATCGGTGGTGATAGCCAGCGCGCCCAAAATGGCCTGTCGTGGAAATAATTGCGGCGGCGTTTGTCATAGCGAGCCAGGTCAGATTAGGGCGTAATTTCAGTTAATTATGCTTCCAGATCGTTGCAATTCGTGCTATCCTTTATTCCGAAGGAAATGCAGCCATGGACCAGCTTCATCAACCCGTTCCTGATCAGGCCGACACCGCCCACGACACGCGTTCGCGGCCTGCCGACTGGCTGTGGCGCCCTTGGTACGCAAAGCTGTGGTGGTGCGCGATGCCGGTCTGGTGGCTGGGAGTGGTGGTATCCAGCAAGACCGGCGTGATGGCAGGATTCTTCGAGAGCGCATTCGGGGGATTGCTCCATATTCTGTTCATGCCGATGATCGCGCTGATGGTGCTGGGCGTTGGCTATGTGCAGCATTGGTTGTCGTGCTTTCCCAAGGTGGGAGGCGGAGAACCCGTCTCCGATGAGGAACTGGCCATGATCCTCCAAATGCAGCAGGATGAGCAAAGGCGTGCCTCCAAAGCTCGTCGGGCATCCATGGACATCTGCGACCCAAGATCCGGGGGGCTTTTTATTGGAACCCCGACAAGCTTCCAGCATCCCAATCGCCGCATCTAGCGTTTCTTGAAGCTGCTATCGCCATCTCCGGGGCTGCCATCGACGTCGAGGGAGAACCTTCCGCTGCTCAAGATGGATGCCTGATCCGCTGATGTAACCGGTCCGGTTGCATCGAATGTCGCCCGGCCGGCATCCGCTTCGCCAAGATAACGGTTGCGCAGCCCTTCCGGCCCGAGAACCCGGTTTGAAAGTTCCTGCGAGAATGTTGCTGCCGGATCGGATGAGCGGGCAGCCGCCCGTTCTGCGGCCGCAATCGCATCGCGAACGTCATAGTTGACGACATCAAGGTTGGATTGCGCCGTTTCGTTTTCGATGCCCACGTCCTGACTGGTGAAACCGACGCTCGCACCGACGCGTCCCGATGTTGATTGCGTCGTTGTCGGGCCATTTCCTTTTTTTCCTGTCGGCGTTCGACCGCCTGCTACGTCCGAATTTGTGGCACTGGAATCGCCACCAAGCTCAGCCCCGGCGTTAGTCCCCATCGTTACCTGATCCTGCGCTGAGCGCGAGATCGAGCGCTGCCACCCGGTCTGGTTGACGATCGCCTGGACATC
>JAITWP010000227.1 GCA_031285365.1 Azoarcus sp. | reverse complement strand
AAGACCGCACCGAGAGTGTCGCCTTGAGCGTGGGCCATGCGGCACAAGGATCGAGCGTCGGCGTCATCCATCCTGCCGTAATCGTGACCATGCGCGTAGGCCGCTCCAAGCTGGGTCTGCGCGGGGGCGTATCCTCGAACGGCAGCCTTCCGGATCCATCTGATGGCCTGCCCCAGATCCTGCGTGACATGACGGTCTTCCTCTTCCACATCTTCCACATACATCAGGCCAAGACGGTATTGGGCCTTGGCGTTCCCCCGCTCGGCCCGGCTGCGGAGATTTTTCAGATCGAGCGCGGCTTGTTTGTCGTTCGTTGGGGCAGGCTTCACCGTCTGAGCAGCGACCGGCGATGCGAAACACAGGGTGAGGACGAAAGCTATCGCGGCATATTTCATCAAGGCGTTTCCTCCGAAGTGGCGGGCCGCATCGACCCCGGCACAAGACCACCGAGGCCGATCAGGCCCAATTGCATGTTATTCCACCGACATTTCCACCAACTCGAAATTCTTCGGCAATTTTGCCGCCGTGATGTCGAGATGATCATTCTTCAAGGGGATGTCGACGCTTCTGTTTTCATCCAGGCGAAACCGCAGGATCGTTTCGGTGAACACCTGACCCGCCGGCGCTGTGCGATCGACATAGATGTGATCGGCCCCGTTCGGGTAGCTGGCAGAAACCCATTGCAACTCTCCCGACCAGCCGAGCGATACGGCTCCGCTGTCGGTCCCGGGCGGCACGAGCAGCATCAGTCGCTGCAGCGGCGTTATCGGCGATGCGTAGCTGATGATCGCCGCGCCGCGCTCACGCCCTTTGAACAACTCCTTGTCAGCTTCAGTCGGCGCCATATGGATCGCGGCGATCCGGGTCATCGCAAAGCCGCCTTTGGCGCCGAGCGTTGCCCACTTGTCGCGAGTGGTGTTGAAGAGATATTTGCCGCTTTCCAGACTGTACACGGCCTTTGTCGCGTGCTCGGCGCAACATCCGTCGCGCGTGACGATCAGCCAGGACTTTTGGACCGAGGCATCGTCGCCGATCATGTTCAACATGAGGTTTGGTGCCCCCTGTCCCGTCGCGGTCAGAGGATAAACCGTTACCTTGATCTGACCGGGCTCCCTTTGCGGCTCCGCATCATCAGATTCGTGCAGCAATGTCGTCTTCTCCACCAGGATTAGCTGACGGATCATCGGCGCCGTGCGGCCGCTTCAACACGCGCGGCAACGAAATGGTTGTACACCCAGGAGCGGTTGATACCGCGAACATGAAATCCCGCCGTGTCCTTAGATATCGCGACGGGGGATGTCGCCGCCTCGGTCTCGGGCTAGTACCCACTGTCCCACGGCTCGAGTCTGGCGCTGGCAATGGCCCAGGTTCCCGTGAACTTGTCTTGCGCCACCAACGGTTCGGAAAGCGCTAGCGCCAACAGCGCAGTCATGACGCAGGACAAGGTTTTCATCACATATGTCCCTCGTTCCACTTGTCCAACGCATTGAGATTGCCTGCCTCGCGCACGTAGCTGCGCCGGTTGGGGTTCCAACGATAGCTGTCCTGAAAACGCTGGACAGGCTTCTTTGAAGTTTGTTCGCAGTCGTCGTCTTCGGGCAATGTGTGCACCAGGTCGACCGCCGCCATAATGCGCGGCGGATTGATGCCGGCTGATTTGATGCGCCATTGCAGTTTTTCTTCAAACGTATCTTCGCAGCCAGCGCGATTGTTCAGCGTGAACACGCTGGCGATGCGCCGCATGCGGCCACCGCGCAGGTGAAACAGATCGGTGATGAGATAACCTTGGCTGGAATTGTGATGGGCGTTCATAAGTCGGAAGCTGTTTTCCTTGCCCAGCAACGGCCCTGGCTCCAGCCAGGTTTCACGGTCGGTTTTGACTTCGACCACATCCGTCGCATCGTTGCTGCCCGCGGGAAACACCGCCAGCACGGTGAATTGCCCAGCAAAGCCCGCGCTGGTATCGGCGGCGTCATCGGGTAACGCGCCCGTCCACATCAACAAGGTGTATGACCTGCCTTCGCTTTGCAGCGTCAGCGATTCGGGTGCGGACAGCGTCGTGCCTTTAGGCAACGCCGAACGCGTTTTGCTGGTGCCAGGCCGACGCAAAGTTTTGTCGTGTTGCAGTGTGCCGTTCCAGCTGTCGCCCCCGGTCGCGCCAGCGAACAGGCGTTGGGCCGCTTCCCATGCACTGTGCTTGCCGATAGGCGTCTCCCAGCCATCGGTGCGGTTTGGCCCTGCAACGGCCGGCAAGGGTAAAACGCCAAGAGCTATTGTCAGCATAATCACACGCGCCGGAAGCGGAGTTTTCAGGATGAAATGGAATATGGTCGGGATCATTTTTGCTTTCTGCAACCTGGACGCGGCTGGCCGATCAGTCATTCGGACCGATGTAGGCCAACAGAAAACCCTTTGGCGTTCTTTCGAAGTAGAAAATCACCTCTCCGCAAGGAATTGAGTAAGAACCCACGTCGCTATTGCCGTTGTGTTCGTAGTCGGCCTTGCCACGCTGGAGACACGCCCGATTTTTCGCCGTGAAATGTCACCTGTAAATCGTTTTGATGAACTCGGCGGGATCTCGGATCACGTCACCGATCACGAACGGATACTGCGCCATGCTGGCGACGGCGGCTGAATCGTTGACTTTCACGGTGGCACGAAATTTCTCGATGAAGGAGGCGAATTCCTTCTGCACCTCGGGAGGGGCAGAGGCAGGAACGGCGAAGGAGGAAGTCGGCGCGACGAGCGCGGCTGCGAGTGCAATTTTCAACAGCAGTTTCATTGTTCCTCTATCTCGTCGGTTGGTGCTGTGCGTTCTGCGCATTCACTCTGATTTCAACATGCGCAAGGCGTTGGCGTAGTTGTATGCGGCGACCTGGCAGTCTGCGACCAACTGTTGTTGGGTTACTGCCTGCCCCTCGTACTTCGCGCATTCGTCAGCCAACTGTCCGATCGTTGTGTTGCTTTCGCACTCGCGCATACAGTACTCGATCGCCTCGACCTTCTCGGCCAGGCGCTCCTCGCCTTCGGTCTGTGAGGTTTGAA
>JAITWP010000153.1 GCA_031285365.1 Azoarcus sp. | reverse complement strand
GTCGGCATCGCCTATCTGCTCATCTCCCGGGGCATCCTCGCCAGCCGTCTTCCCGAACCGCGCGTACTCGAAGACGTCATGTACAAAGCCATCGCAATCGGCTTTGCCTTCTTCACCATCGCCACCATTCTCGGCGCGCTCTGGGCAGCGGAAGCCTGGGGCAGCTACTGGTCGTGGGATCCGAAGGAAACCTGGGCGCTGATCGTCTGGATCAACTACGCAGTGTGGCTGCACATGCGCCTGACACGCACCCTGCGCGGTGTGATGCTGGCCTGGTGGGCCATTGCCGGGTTGTTTGTCACCACCTTTGCCTTCGTCGGAGTCAACCTGTTCCTTTCCGGGCTGCATTCCTACGGTTCCCTCTGAAACCCAGCGCCTCACGAGCCACATGAACCAGGACGAACTCAAGAAAGCCGCCGCGCTTGCGGCACTGGAAGAAATCAGGACGCTTGCGCCAGGGGCCGTCGTTGGTGTCGGCACCGGCTCCACCGTCAATTACTTCATCGACGCGCTGGCAGGCAGCAGCATCATTATTCGGGGCGCGGTGTCCAGTTCGGAGGCCAGCGCACAACGGCTGGCCGCGCATGGCATTCCGCTGGTGAGCCTCAGCGAGATCGGAGCTGGGATGCTCCCCTTCTATGTCGATGGCGCAGACGAAATCGATCCCGGTTTCAGCATGATAAAGGGAGGCGGCGGGGCGCTCACACGCGAGAAAATCGTGGCCGCCGTGGCAAACCGTTTCATCTGCATCTGCGATGCCAGCAAAAAAGTCCCCACACTCGGACGTTTTCCCCTGCCCGTCGAAGTCATTCCGATGGCACGCGTGCAGGTCGGTCATGAAATCGCCCGTCTCACCGGCGGAACTCCCCTTTGGCGCGAAGGTTTCGTCACCGACAACGGCAACCACATCCTCGATGTTTCCGGCCTCGTCATCGATGACCCCTGCCGCCTCGAATCCGATCTGAACCAGATCGCCGGAATCGTCACCAATGGCCTGTTTGCCCGTCGCGGTGCGGACGTGCTGTTGCTTGCTACCGCGTCAGGCGTCGAGCGCAGCGAGCGGGCGTAGGGGCGGCATCAACCGTTCTTCACCACGATATTCGGAAACTTGTGCGACATGTCGCGTGGAATGCCCGCGAGGGCGACGGCTGTTTTGCGGGCGATCTCCCGGTAAATCTCGGCAATGCGGCTTTCGGGGTCGCTGGCTACGGTGGGCGCGCCGGAATCGGCTTCTTCCCGAATCTTGAGATCGAGCGGCAACGCGCCAAGGAAAGGCACGCCGTAGTCGTCGCAGATCTTTTGCCCGCCGCCCGCGCCAAAAATGTGTTCCTCACGTCCACAACCCGAACAGATGTGGATACCCATGTTCTCGACCACGCCAAGAATGGGCACATTGACCTTCTCGAACATCTTCAAACCCTTTCGGGCATCGATAAGAGCGATGTCCTGCGGTGTGGTGACGATCACCGCGCCGGTCAGGGGTGCGCTCTGGGCCAGGGTTAACTGGATGTCGCCCGTGCCCGGTGGCAGATCGACCACCAGATAATCGAGATTGCGCCAGCGCGTCTCGGTCATCAACTGGGTCAACGCCCTGGTCGCCATCGGCCCGCGCCAGACCATCGGAGTGTCGTCGTCGACGAGCAGCCCAACCGACATGACTTGCAGGCCATGCGCCTCGACAGGCTCCATCGTTTCGCCGTCGGTCGATTCCGGCCTGCGTGCACCGATGCCGAGCATCTGCGGCAATGAAGGACCATAGATGTCCGCGTCGAGCATACCGACATTGGCGCCCTCGGCTGCCAGCGCAAGCGCAAGATTGACGGCCGTCGTGCTTTTACCCACGCCGCCCTTGCCCGAAGCCACGGCAATGACGTTTTTGACGGAGGGAAGGAGCTTCACGCCATTTTTGACCGCGCGCGCCTCAATTTTGCCGCTGATTTCGATTTCCACCTTCTCCACGCCCGGCAGAGACCGTACTGCGTCAGCGAGCAGATTTCGGATCGACTCGCGCTGACTGCGTACCGGATAGCCGGGTTCGACCTCGAAACGTACCGTTCCCCCTTTGATCGTGAGTCCACGTAGTCGTCGGGTAGAAACAAAATCCTTGCCAGTATTGAAATCGGTCACGGATTGCAAGGCATCATTTATGCTTTGCTCGGAGGGGGCTGCTAGACTTGGTGCCATGATTATTATCCTGCCTGATCTGAACACGGCGCGTGCCGGACAACAAAGACCGGAATCATACCGGAGGCGTTCCCTGTGTGGCCGGTTTATTGTTTCTCTGCTCGCTCCCCTGTTACTTGCGGGATGCGTGGGCACATCCGCCCCCCTACAGGAACGCGACAATCTCAGCCAGCAGCCCGATACGACTTCCTCGCAACACATGGACTGGAAGACTCTGACCAGCGATCTGGAAAAAGCTCTGAAGGAAGTGCCCGGGAAACGCATCGACCATCTCCCGGAGGGGTTGCGCGTATTGCTGCCCGCCGCTCAGGGTTTTACCACCGGCAAAACCGACATCACGCCCGCACTCGTCACAACGCTCCAGCGCATCGCGCCGGTATTCAACCGCCACGAAGATACCCGCCTGCATATCGTTGCCCACACCGACAGTTCGGGCAGCGAAATGTTCA
>JAITWP010000098.1 GCA_031285365.1 Azoarcus sp. | reverse complement strand
TGACGTGGCATCTGCCCGGCGGGCGCTGGACGCGCTTGGGCCGGGGCGCATCCTCGGGGTGTCGTGTTACGGCGACCTGGAGAGAGCCGTGGCGGGCGCGGCGGCGGGAGCCGATTACGTTGCTTTCGGCGCAATGTTCGGCTCGACCACCAAGCCGGAAGCGCCATGCGCATCGCCTGATCTGCTCATACGGGCGCGACGCGAGTTGAAACCGGATGTGGCGGTTGTGGCCATCGGGGGCATTACCCTCGACAACGCGGGCAGACTTTTCAAGGCCGGGGCCGATCTCGTGGCAGTCGTCTCCGATGTGTTTGGCGCGGATGATCCGGGCACACGGGCAGTGGCTTATAGGGCTTTGCTGCGGGAATGAAGACAGGTTGAGGTTGCGGCGACGCGACAACGCGGGCGAGAATCTCGCCTTCCTTTTCCTTTTGCCGGAAAACACATCATGAAAAACGAAGCTCTTTTCAACCAGGCCCAACAACGCATTCCCGGCGGAGTCAATTCGCCCGTGCGCGCTTTTCGCTCGGTGGGCGGTGTGCCGTGTTTCATCGAACGCGCCGAAGGGCCGCGGATGTGGGATGCCGAAGGCCGGGCCTATATCGATTACGTCGGCTCATGGGGTCCGGCGATCACCGGCCACGCCCATCCCGAAATCGTCGAGGCAGTGCGGGCGGCGGCGGCGAAGGGGCTCTCTTTCGGCGCGCCGACAGCAGCCGAGATCGAAATGGCGGAACTGTTGTGTGCGTCGCTGCCCTCGGTCGAGATGGTACGGCTCGTCAGTTCCGGAACCGAGGCGACGATGAGTGCGATCCGGCTGGCGCGCGGTCATACCGGGCGGGAAGACATCATCAAGTTCGAGGGTTGCTATCACGGTCACGCCGACAGTTTGCTGGTCAAGGCCGGTTCCGGCATGCTGACCTTCGGCAATCCATCCTCGGCAGGTGTTCCGGCGGATTTCGCCCGCCACACCATCGTGCTCGACTATAACGATCTCGACGGGGTCGAGGCTGCTTTCAAGGCGCGGGGCGCGGAGATTGCCGCCGTGATCATCGAGCCCGTGGCGGGCAACATGAACATGGTTCGCCCTCGTCCCGGTTTTCTGGAGGGGCTGCGTCGGCTGTGTACGCAATACGGCGCGGTGCTGATTTTCGATGAAGTGATGACCGGTTTTCGCGTTGGCCCGCAAGGGGCGCAGGGGCTGTTCGGCATCTCCCCCGATCTCACCGCCCTGGGCAAGGTCATTGGCGGCGGCATGCCGGTGGGTGCTTTCGGCGGGCGACGCGACATCATGGAGAAAGTTGCCCCGCTTGGCCCCGTCTATCAGGCGGGCACGCTTTCCGGCAGTCCGGTGGCCGTGGCTGCCGGGCTGGCTTCACTCAAGCTGACCCGCGCTCCGGGTTTTTATGAGACGCTGGGCGCGCGTGCACGCCAGCTTACCGAAGGTCTCGCTGATGCTGCGCGTGCTGCCGGGGTGGTTTTTTCCGCCGATGCCGTGGGCGGCATGTTCGGGCTTTATTTCAGCGAGCGCGCGCCGGAAACGTTCAATGAGGTCATGGCGATGGATCGTGAGCGTTTCAACCGGTTTTTCCACGCCATGCTGGAGAAGGGGATCTACTTTGCGCCTTCGGCTTTCGAGGCAGGTTTCGTCTCCTCCGCGCATGGCGAGGCTGAAATCGACGCCACTATAATTGCAGCGAGGGAAGCATTTGCCGACCTAGGATGAAATCTGTCGAATTCGCCAGCGTACTGCCGCCGTCCCGTTTTTCCGCGCCTGTAAGGTAGTCGGTGGGCAGGGTGATCTTGTCCAGGGTGATGGATTTGAACTTGATACCGCCTGCGGACATCCGCGCCCGCAATTCCCTTGTGATTTCGTCCTGAATTTCATGACGGCGGGATGAGAGGATTTCGCGCACCGTGTGGCGTGAGAACGTCTTGTGTAACACGCCCTGGATGATGGGCAGCACAATTTCCCTGTCGATGTCGTTCGGCAGGTCGTGCGCCATGGCTGGAAGCCTGTCTACATTGAGCGCGTAGCGGACGGTGAAGTCCGCGCCCAGGGTCAGCCCCTCGATCGACTGGAAGAAAAAGCCGTTTTCTCTGTCATTGTTCGGTCGGTAGACCCGATCACGCAACGAATATGTACGGAAGTCGTGAACGAGGGGAATGACCGGAGCCAGACCATCCCGAAAACGGACGACGCTTCCTGTCCATTGATTGACGCGAAGTCCCACTTCGCCGGCTGCGACAGACTTGATGGGGGGATGCGTAGCGATGCCGCAGATGGCAAAACCGAGGATGCCCAGCAGGGTCAGTCGGCGCCACGATATGCCCTGAAAACCCTTATTGGGCAGCCTGATGGCTTTTTCCTTGCGGAAACGGGAATGCAACACGTTGCCACTCTCTGGTGTTTTGGGGGGGCGATCGAGTTTCATGATGATTCCTTGGGGTGTGAGCGGGTGCCAGTTGCGGACGCGCTTTGCTCATTATTCTTGATATACATCATGAAACCGATGGCACGGAGCATTCCATGCCGTCGGTGACCCACTTTGCTCATGGATGAAACCGTTCTTTCCGGGAGTGTGAAGAAACGTTCACATACCCGTTTCGCCTTTGGCCCTGCTGTACGATACGAGCCTTCAAACGACGGAGTCGGGTGTGGAACGTGCGATGTACAAGGTAGCGATCATTGAGGACGACGAGCCCACGAGTGGACAGATACGCGGCTGGGTGCTTTCTGCTGCGCCGGATGTCGAGGTGGCGCAGTGGTTTACGCGCGACGAGGCCGAAGAAGCCATTGCGCACGAGGACTACGATCTCGTGGTTCTGGATATCGAACTTGGCCGCGACCGCCATGCCGGGGTCGCCATCATCAATGCCATCAACAAGGTCGGGAGCGGAACGCCCGTGCTGGTGGTCTCGGCCATGCCTGCGGCGATCTACCGAGGCATCATGAAGGCACTCGACGCTTGGGATTACCTGCAAAAAACCACTTTTGAGGAACAGGAGTTCATCGAAACTTTTCTCGATATGCTGCGCGCCGCGAAAACCCGCCGTCAGGGCGTGGAGAACACGGGCGCGGACGAAGAACTTTCCATCGACCCCCTGCGGCAGGGCGTGCCTTTCTGGCGCGGCAAACGGGTTAACGTGCCGCTCACCGCGCAGCGCATTCTTGCTGCGCTCTTTGAGCGTCGGGGTGAGGTGGTCTCCTACGATGAACTGTTTGCGGTCGTAAAGAGCGGACGTAACCGCGAAAACATCCGCAAGCACGTCAGCATCCTGCGCGAAGCCTTCCGGGAAATCGATGAGCATTTCGACTACATTGAGAACGTGCCGATGCGCGGCTTTCGCTGGGCTTCCTGAATATTGATATTCGCATGAAACGATTCCTGCGCTGGCTGGCTTCCTTCCGTCTGCGGATACTGTTCCGGAGCGCCTTCCTGGTGCTCATTTTTGCGGTCATGGCACTGGTGGTGGCGGTGTTGCAGGGAGAAAAACAGCGCGCCTGGCGCAATTATCAGAGCGCGCTTGTCAAGACCAAGGAACAGATCGTGACCCGCCTGCGTCACCCTTCGGGGCAACTCGCACTCAACGATCTTGGAGAGCTTTTGCAGGCGGACGAGTCCTTGCGCATCCAGCGCGGCACGGGTGAAGAAATTTTGATCCGGGGAAGGGAAGGACAGGAAGAACAGGTTTCTCCCCTGCTCACGAGACTGATCCGAGGGTTGCCAATTGTGGTGCCCAATGAAGGGCAGGGTGCCGTCAGGACGCCCATCGAACTCAAAGCCACCGTGACGACCCCTCTGGGCGACTACCGGATCGTCCTGCATGGTGACGCGGGACGGGTTGTCAACAAGACCTTGGCTGCGACCGCAACGCGCCTTACCTGGTTTATCGGCGCGGTCATGGTGGTTATCGCGCTCGTCTGGCTCGTGATCGAAATCGGTATGATCCGCCGCATCGCGCGGTTTACACGCCGTGCCCAGCAGTTTTCGCCCTGGCGCGAAGAGTCCGAGTTTATGGAGTTCGACTTTTCCGACCTTGAAGGCAGTGACGAGCTCGGCATTCTTGCCGAGCGGCTGAACTGGCTGCTTGCCCGCGTCAGGGGAGACGCCAGCCGGGAACGTATTCGAGTCGCGCAGGAAAAAGAGCAATGGCATGCCGTCGGGCATGAAATCATGTCGCCCCTGCAATCCTTGCTCGCGCTGCATGGCAACCCTGGTGACCCTAACTACCGCTATCTTGCCCGAATGCAGCAGGCCATCCGCGTGCTTTACGGCAGCGCCACTCCGAGCGAGGCGTTCCAGACCTCATCAGTGGAGTTGGGAAGGCTCAATCTGGACAATTTTTTTGCCGATATTGCCAGCAACGCATCCCATATCGGCGTCGACAACGTGCGCTACACTCCACGAGGCACCCCTGTGCCGGTACGTGCCGACATCTACGCGCTCGAAGACGTCATGGGTCATCTGCTCAAGAACGCGGATCGTCATCGTACGCCGGATACGCCGATTACCCTGGCGCTTGAATCAGGATCAGGAAACAAAACCGAACCCGGCAGCGTTTCGGTGAAAGTTCACAACATCGGCCCGTCTATCGCGCCTGAATGGTTGGACAAGATTTTTGAATACGGGTTTTCCGATTCAGCGGGGCATGACGACGAAAGCCGCCGCGGGCAGGGGCTCTTCGTGGCGAAAACCTATATGGCGAAGATGGGTGGCACGATCCGCGTGGTCAATGAAACGGATGGCGTCAGTTTTTATTTGAGCCTCAAACGTGCCGATGAACGAGTGGAGCGTACATAGGGGTTTTTCTTGTCATTTGAGGTGCTCTGATGGAATCACAAATGAAATAGTCCCCACGGGCGAAGTCATAAAATCGGAATAATTGTCTTTCCCGTCAAATTGTGAATAAGAAAAAACCCTTCTAAATCAAAATCACCCTCAAGCGCACGGATCGTCTGCCTCCACTGTCACGTCATCCGTATAGGTAAACGTCCAGGTGCGTGTGATGTCCAGTGCGTCCGTATCGCGGCGGATCTCCGGTGGGAAAGGCTCGAAGGGAGCGGCGCGCCGGGCAATGTTGATGGCGCTCTCGTCGAGCGCCTTGTGGCCTGAGCTTTGGTTGACACGCGCTTTTTCAAATGAGCCATCGGCAAGAATGGAGATCGTGACGATCATCTCCCCGTAAGTCTTTCCGCGCGCTATCTTGGGGTAATGCTGCAAGGAGCTGCAAGCGATCTTGCGCCGGAACCCCGCAAGATACTTTTCAAACCGAGGCTCTGTCACGGTTCCTCCAACCTGTTTGCGGCGCAGGGACAAAGCTTCTCTTTGCCGCGCGATTTCTGCTTCCAGTTCCCGGATACGCGCCTCATTGTCGGCAATGGCTTCGGCGGGGTGAAGAGCGAGAAACGCCAGGGAAAGCGTCAGCGCGGAAAGGCCGAATTTCATCGCGCTATACGAGGAACAGTGTCGCCAGCCCGAGGAAAATGAAAAATCCCCCCGAGTCGGTGAGCGCGGTAATCATCACGGAACTGCCGATTGCCGGATCGGTTCCAAGCCGCTGGCGCAGCATCGGGATGACGACTCCGGCGCTGGCGGCGAGCAGCAGGTTGAGCGTCATTGCGGCGGTCATCACTATTCCGAGAGAAATGTTTTCGTAGAGCCACCAGGCCAGTACGCCAAGCAATCCTCCCCAGAGGAGACCATTGAAGAGGGCAACACAGAGCTCTTTCTTCAGCAACCGTTTCAGCGAGTTTTGCTCGACCTGACCGACGGCGATGGCGCGCACGATCATGGTGATGGTCTGGTTGCCCGAGTTGCCGCCAATGCCCGCGACGATGGGCATCAGTGCCGCCAGCGCCACGAGTTTTTCGATCGAACCACCGAAAGCGGTAATGACCCGGGAGGCAACGAATGCCGTCACCAGATTGACCGCCAGCCAGGCCCAGCGGTTCTTCACCGAGTCCCATACCGAGGCGAAAACGTCTTCTTCCTCGCGCAAACCGGCCTGATTGAGAATCTCGGCTTCGGATTCTTCGCGGATGAAGTCGACTACATCACCCACGGTGATCCGTCCGATGAGTTTGTTGGAGCGATCCACCACCGGCGCGGAAACGAGGTCGTAACGCTCGAACGCCCGCGCCGCGTCACTGGCATCGTCGCTGGGAGAAAAAATAACTCTCGGCTCGCGTCGCATCACTTCCGAGACGTCCTTGTCCGGATCGCTGATGAGCAGCATCTCCAGGGTGAGGACGCCGACCAGATGCTCCTCGCGGTCGATCACGAAAAGCTTGTCGGTGTGGTCCGGCAGTTCGTCGAAGCGGCGCAGGTAGCGCAAGATTGCTTCGAGGCTCACGTCCTCTCGAACCGTCACAAAGTCGAAATCCATCAACGCGCCAACCGAGTCTTCGTCGTAGGACATCGCTGCGCGCAACTGCTCGCGCTCGTCGCTGGAAAGCGACTTGAAAACGTCGTCGATGACTTCCCTGGGAAGGTCGGGCGCTAGGTCGGCGATTTCGTCCGCGTCCAGAGTCTCGGCAGCCGCTTTCAACTCGTGCGGATCCATGATCTCGATCAGGGATTCGCGGACGGCATCGGAGACTTCGAGCAGGATTTCGCCGTCGCGGTCTGCCTTGACCAGGTTCCAGACGTAGCACCGCTCTTCGAGCGGCAGGGCTTCAAGGATGTAGGCAACGTCCGCCGGGTGCAGTGCGTCGAGCTGTGCTTGCAGTTCGGCAACGTGTTCCGGCGCGGGAAGGACGATGGAAGGCGCCTCTGAATCGTCTTCGTCGTCGGCTGCTTCTACCGCGTGCGAATGCGCCAGCAGCAACTGCACTCTGTGCAGGTGCTGCTGGAGTTCGTCGGGGTGCATACCCACGTCTTCGTCAGCGTAGGTATGTTCGTCGGCGGGCGGGTTTTCTTGCAGAATCATCGAGCGAGGCCGGTCAGAGGGTAAACGTAGATGCGACCGCGCACGGACGCCAAGCGGTTTCGTGTGAAGGAAACGAAACGCGCGGAGCGAATTCTACTCTCTTGCAGCCGGACGCCGCACCCTTTGTGCAGCTCGTCCCATTCTGCGAGGCGATATCACCCTATTGCCGTGCAGCCTCCATCTGCTTGCGGATTTCTTCCATCATCGCGTTACTGTTTGCGTCACTGACGGCGCTCATGTCGGGGCCGGCGATGCCCGCAACCACAGCTCCGATGACAATGCCGAGCACGACCGCGCAGACGATAATGACTGCGGTATAACCGATCGCCTTCTCGGGCGGGCACTTCATCGTGGGCGGCAAGCCGAGATAGAGCAGGTAAATGCTGTAGATGGCGCCAGCCAGAATGATCAGCAGGCCGATCCACGGCAAGATCTGACCCATGCTTGCGACCCAGCTTGCGGTATACGTATAGGCGATAACCTTGAGTGCCTGGGTCTGGTCTTTCTGACCACCGAAGGTCGGTGCCAGTGCATTGATGATCAACGCGACCACGTAGACCATCACCAGAGTCAGCGCATAACCGAAGACTGCTCCTATGATGCCGGAGCTGATCGGAGTGCGGATGGTGACGTCGAGGACGCTGATGCCGATCAGGGAGCCTTTGACGAAACCGGCTATTGCCGGAATGGCCGCCAGCCAGATGATCCAGTTCTTGTAGAGATCGGCGACCGTGGTCGTTTCGTTGGCGATTACCTGCCATTCGGTTTTCGGTGTCACCAGGATGTTCTTGACGCGTTCGATGATCTTGTTGATGTCCATGTGTCCTTCCATAAGTGAGTTTGTGGAAACTAGATAAAACCGTTACTGCGACATTTTGAGGCAGGAAAGCTGCCGCTGAACAAGGATAGGCTCAGAAAAACCATCATCACCCGTCTTTGAGTCACAATCCTGCAACATCCGGTCTTTTTGGGGATGGTGCATTTTTACGCCACGCTGACCAGACGTGTGTCGTTTTCTTCATTTTGGGTGGCCGAGGAATTCAGGGCGCGCCGGATATTGCCCTGCAACTCTATGAGTTCTCCAACCAGTGCTTCGGTGGAGTTTTCGGACTGTTTCAACTCTTCAACCCGGTTTTCAAGGGTGTCTGTTGCCTGGTGAATGCGCCGGACGCTCTCCAGCCGACGCTTGAGTTGCAATTGGTATTCCCGAACCTGGATTTCGAGCGGGGCCATTACCGCTCGCAGCCATTGTTCGACATCGTGGTTGACGGCTTCGAAAATGCGGCGTACCTGAACCGCCGCCGTTTCGAAGAACTTTTTCATCAAAACATGTTTCTCGGTCGTCACCAGCATCAGGGGATTGCCGAGATGGCGATGGCAAACGCTTTCCAGATGGTTAAGTTCCGCCTCGCAGCGCTGCACCGAAAACTTTTCGGGTGGGGTGAGCTTGAGTCCGTGTTCGACGCTGAATCGCTTGTACATGGCGTCGAGCATGCGATAGATCTCGGAGATATCCGACTCGGCTTCGCCGATATGGGCGCGCATGCGCTGGAAGAAGTCCTTCATCGCCTCGCGCAGGCCAAATGAAAAACGCGACCCGAGCATGGCATCGCGGGTTTTGCGGGTTTCGGTGCGCAGGGTGTCCATCCCCAGGTGCGAGAGCAACTGGTTGGAGAGCCCGGTAAAGACCGAACGCACGGCGTAATACTTTTTGAGCCCCTGCTCAAACTCGTCCTTCTCGACGCGAATCTTGTACATCATGTATTCGACGACGCCGCGATTCTTGCCGTGCAGGCTGTCCAGTTCCTTCAGCTGCTCCCTCACTCCGGTGAGCCGTGCCTGGAGCAGCACGTCTGCCTGATGGATCAGGTCGCGGGTTTCTCCCAGGGTGTTGTCGCGGATGATTTCCTGCTTGGAGGGGAGCAGATCTTCCGACAACACCCGTTCCAGGGTCAGCAGGCGGCTTTTTTCGAGCAGATTCTGGTCGCGATTGACGCGGGCGACCAGTCCTTTTTGTGCCGAAACCGGAAAAATCAAGCCCCTCCCGATTTCGAGCGTTTCGCTGACTGACACTATTTGTCGGTCGATTTCATTGTTGATGCTGGCCTCGTCGCGCAGACCGTCCCAGAGGCCATCGATCTTGTTGAGTACGACCAGGCGTCCTTTTTCCCGTGCGCCAGTGCTTACGAAATCGCGCCATACCGTCATGTCGCTCAGAGTTACGCCCGTGTCGGCGGCGAGGATGAACAGCACGGCGTGGGCGTTTGGCAGCAGCGAAAGCGTCAGTTCCGGCTCTGCGCCGATTGCGTTGAGTCCCGGCGTGTCGAGCACCACCAATCCCTGTTCGAGCAATGGATGCGGAAAGTGGATGACGGCGTGACGCCATTTCGGCACTTCGACCAAGCCGTCGGCTCCGGGTTTGAGGCCCGTCTCACCGTTCGGGTCGATCCTGAAGCCCAGATCTGCCGCGTCTTCTTCCGTTACCTTGCTGACTTCGCTCACCCGGGCCAGTGTTGCCTGGAGTTTGGCGGGCGATTCGGTGTCGAGCGGTTCTACCGTCCAGTATTCCGGCAAGAGCTTCAGTTCGCTCACCGGTTCCGTGCGCGCGCGCGTCCCGATGGGCAGCAGGCGTAATTCCGGCGTGGCGTCCGGCGTCCATTGCAATTCCGTGGGGCACATCGTCGTGCGCCCGGCGCTCGAAGGCAGGATGCGGCCTCCGTAGGCTGCGAAAAAAATCGCGTTGATCAATTCGGATTTACCACGTGAAAACTCGGCAACGAACGCGACCGTCAGCTTGTCGGCGCGCAGGCGCTCGATCAGGTATTGCAGACGCTGATCGGCTTGCGCGTCGCTGACATCGTTGATGTTCAGCCAGTTGCGCAGCTTCAGCACCGCATCGATCGCCTCGTTGCGCCAACGGCTATAAGCTGAAAACTGTTCGGCCAGGGTCATGTTGGTTTGTCCGTCGCCCGGCTTTTCCGGGCGCTCCAGTATACTGATTCATATAAGGCTAACATTCAGCACAAATTAACGCCATCATATGAGCTTCTGTCAAGCTTTAGCCCATTGTCGACTAAAGCCTATCAAAGTGCCTATCGCAGAAATATTTGGCTTTTCATGCAGGCTTTCTGTAGTAGCCTGATCGTAATCGACTCTCCTTTTTGTAACTGCCGTATCGCTGGATTGCTGTCATGAAGTACCCACTCTGCCGAGTTTTCGTTTTTCTTGGAATCGTCCTGGCATTTTGCCTGACGGCCGCACCTGCGTTTTCGGAAGAGCCTGGAGATTTGCTCGAATTTAATACGAACATGGGCTCTGATCCGGGTGACGACGAAGATGATGACGAGGCTGCCGGTGTGTCCATCATCGAAGACCCAGGTGAATTCCCTGCCCAGGAACTGAGCGCAGAAACGCTCCAGGAGTTTCTGCTTGCCGAGATCGCCGCTTCACTCGCTCAGTTCAGTGAATCGGCGCAAGCCTATATCGCGCTTGCCCGCAAAACACGAGATCCGCGCATTGCCCATCGCGCCGCGTATATCGCTTCTCGGTCGAAGGACGCCAAACTCATCGCCGAGGCTTCCAGGCTGTGGATCGAGGTTGCCCCCGCCTCGGAAGAAGCACGCCTGTTCTCCGATTACGTCGAACGCGGACACAGCCCTGCCATCGATAGAGTCCGGGAAGCTCTGTCGCGTACTTTGGCACAGAATCCCGAGAAACTCATTCCCAACCTGCTGGGTCTCAACCGCGCCCTTGCGAGGGCTGAAAACAAGGATGTGACCCGGAATCTCGTCTATCGCGTGACCGAACCTTATCTCACATACCCGGAAGCTCATTTCGCGCGCGCCCAGGCCGCCATGATTGCCAAGCGGCCGATGGAAGCGACAGGAGCCCTTGATCGTGCCCTCGAACTACGGCCCAACTGGGTGCCGGCACTGATGCTCAAGACCCATATCCTGGTTGAAGCGGGTGCGGCGGATCAGGCCAATCAGATGCTCGAAGCGGCGCTGGCAAAAGAGCCGAGAAATCGGGAACTCCGGATTGCCTATGCCCGCAGCCTGATTGCTGCCAACAAATTCGCTGCCGCACGCAACGAATTCAATACCCTGCTCGCTGCTACACCCGATGATCGCGATCTGCTATACACCATTGGCATGCTTTCGGCCGAAATTGGTGATACGGCCACCGCCGAGTCGCAATTAAAGAAGGTACTGGATTCCGGCCATCCGCAAGCCGATCTCATCCGGCTCCAGCTAGGAAAAATCGCTGCTGACCGGGGGGAACACGCCACCGCACGAAAATGGTTCGATGCCGTGAGACCCGGTGGGTATGCTGCCGAAGCCCGCGTTCGTAGCGCCCGGAGCCTGGCAAAGGAAGGTCGCCTCGATCAGGCCCGCAAGCTTTTGCACGACGCCTCGAATCCCGAGGTTCAGCGCCGTTACCTGTTTGCCGAATCCCAACTGCTCGTAGATGCAGGCCGTGTCCGGCAGGCGTTCGAACTCATCGACAAGGCTCTGCGCAAGGATCCCGACGACAATGATTTGCTCTATGAGTCTGCCATGCTCGCCGAGCGCCTCGACATGCTTGAAATTATGGAAGGACGGTTGCGCAAGCTCATCGCTCTGTCCCCTGAACATGCACATGCCTACAATGCACTGGGTTACTCGCTGGCGGATCGCGGCCTACGCCTGGAGGAAGCCGAGGAACTGATCGTTCGCGCGCTGGAAATGCTTCCCAGGGACGCCTACATCATTGACAGCATGGGTTGGGTGCGCTTCAAGCGCGGTGACCTCCCCGGCGCACTGAAATACCTCGAACAAGCCCATGCCATCCGCGCCGATCCCGAAATTTCCGCTCACCTCGGTGAAGTGCTGTGGCGGCTGAATCGGGAGGACGATGCCCGCCGTATTCTCGACGCTGCCAAGGCGGCGCATCCTGGTAACACAGCCCTGCAAAAGACGATCCAGCGTCTGTACCAGGTGCCGGAGAAGAAAGCTCCAGAGAAAAAACCTTCGGGTGGGAAACGTTGAACCCTCTTCATTTTCGGCCTCATTCGGGCATCGCCCTGCGCGCCGTCCACGCCCTTCGCGGCTGGACAGCAGTTCTGACCGTCGGCATCCTCATGACCGCCTGCACTCTCAACCCGGCAGCGCCGCCGTCTGATTCCGTAGTGCGGCAGACATACGATGTCTTCACGCTCTCGGCTCGCCTTTCCGCCAGTGACGGCAGTCAGTCCTCCACGGGGCGACTGGATTGGGAGCACCGCATGGAAATGGATCGCTGGACGATTTCCAGCCCGCTTGGGCAGATCGTTGCCCAGATCGACTCCGGGCCGGACGGTGCGGAGGTTTTGTTCGCCAATGGCGAGCGCCGGTACGCCCCACAGGTCGCCGATCTCGTTCCGATGTTGCTTCCCGGCGCAGCCGAGGCCAATCTGCCACCCGAGCGCCTCGCCGCCTGGGTGCAGGCCGCTCCGCCCAGTGATGCCGAAGTGCGAACGCTCGATGCACAGGGTCGCCCCGCGCGGCTCATCGACCGGGGCTGGATCATCGACTACCTCGGTTACCGGGATGAAACTCCCGAATCCCTGCCGCGTCTCGTCGATATTTCCCGTGGAGAATTCCGTCTGCGGCTGGTCGTCGACCGCTGGGAAACGGAAACACCATGATGCTTTCCCCCCGGATGATGCTACCGGTCTTGCCTGCGCCCGGACGGCTCGAAGGTTGTCCGGCCCCGGCCAAGATCAACCTTTTCCTGCATGTTATCGGGTGGCGC
>JAITWP010000009.1 GCA_031285365.1 Azoarcus sp. | reverse complement strand
GTTACGCCCGCGCAACAGGGCCAGTGCCCGGTGCGAGGGCATCGCGGAAAGCGGCTCGCGGAAATCGAACCAGTCGCGGAATTTCGCTCCCTCGTCTTCCTTGCCTTCCAGTACGGTGGAGTGGATTTCTCCTTCGTCGTGGAGAAGCTGGCGCAACTCGCCCAACAAGGTGGCATCTTCCGCGAACGTTTCCAGCAGAATCTGGCGTGCGCCGTCAAGAACCACCTTCACATCCCCGAAACCCGCCTCGGGATTCAGATATTCCAGCGCGGTGCGTTCCGGCTCCAGTTCCGGATTCGCGAGCAGCGCCTCGGCCAGCGGCGCGAGTCCTGCTTCGCGGGCGATTTGCGCCTTCGTGCGGCGCTTCGGCCTGTAGGGCAGATAGAGGTCTTCTACCCGCTGTTTGGTTTCGGCGGCCTCGATTTGCGTGCGCAACTCCGCCGTCAGTTTGCCCTGTTCCTCGATGGATGCCAGAACCACCGCACGGCGCTCCTCCAGTTCGCGCAGGTAGATCAGCCGTTCGGCGAGGGTTCGCAGTTGCGTATCGTCCAGCCCGTCCGTGGCTTCCTTGCGGTAACGCGCGATGAAAGGAACCGTTGCGCCGTCGTCCAACAAGCGTGCGGCGGCGGCAACCTGATGTGTGGAGACGCCGAGTTCATCGGCGATGCGGTTTTCAATCATGTTGGAGGGTTACCTGGTTTGGTGATGGCCGGGTTTTCGCTCAAAGGTCCGCAGGCCGTCGAGGCGTGTAGCGTAGTACTGTTCCTTGAGCGAGTTGATGCGCACTCGCTGACCGGGCGCGGGCGCGTGGACGAAACGGTTGCTTCCGATGTAGACACCCATGTGAGAATGACGGCGTTTCATTGTATTGAAATAAACAAGGTCGCCCGTGGCGAGTTCATTGCGTTTGATAGGACGCGTCATCAGGGCGATGGTTGCCGTGTGATGCGGTAGGCTGCGGTTGCTGACCCGTTCTACCACGTAAGTTATCAGACCGCTGCAATCCAGTCCCTCGCGGGGATGACTGCCACCCCACTTGTATGGCGTACCCACCAGGGCGAGCGACTGTACGACGATTTCGTCGCGATAGCCTGGGTTGTCGAGAACGAAATACTTGGCAAATGGAGAATATTTATCGTCGCCATCTAGCAGGTCGGTGTATGACGTCGGCGCAATGGAGCACGCGCCGACGAAGATACAGGCCAGCATTGGCAGAACGAGGCGCGTCCATTGGTGCGCGATGATTCTAGTCATTGGCATTGAGTTTGGCGGGATCGGTTGTGGCGTGCAATTCGTAAAATCCAGCCCGGTAGCGGTTGCCATTGTCAATATAATGGCTGGCATTGTGGCGCAGGCGTGTGATTTCCTCATCGGTGAGCGTACGCAGTATTCGCCCTGGTGACCCGACGACCAGCGAGCGATCCGGGATGACTTTCCCCTCGGGGATCAGCGCCTTCGCGGCGATCAGGCAATCCTTGCCAATGACGGCGTTGTTGAGCACGACGGCATTGATGCCGATCAGGCAGCCGTCGCCGATAACGCAACCATGCAGCATGGCCATGTGACCGACGGTGACATTTTTGCCGATCGTCAATGGCACGCCCTCGTCGTTGTGAAGAATGGAGCCGTCCTGGATGTTGGTTCCATCGCCGATTTCAATCGGTTCGTTATCGCCTCGGATGACCACGTTATACCAGATGCTTACGTCACGACCGATGCGTACATCGCCGATGATCGTCGCATTGTGGGCAATCCAGGAACCCTCGCTGGTCCGGGGCCTGAGCCCGTCCAGAGCGTAAATACCCATAAACCTCGTTCTCCTCCTGTCTTTGCCTCGTTATCGCAGGGCTGCAAGCCACATGGTTGCGCATCATAACAAGCTAACAAGCATGGAGGAATTAGATAAGGATAAGAAACAGATGTTTTAACCGGGTTTAATCTTTAGAATCAAAACTTTCAACCCTGTCTCGTTGGCCCATGTTTACCCAACCTATTGCCACCCTGCGGCGTGACGGCGATGCTTTGGTTGTTCTTGACCAAACCCGGTTGCCCTGGCATGTGATAGAGCGTCGGCTCGCCACACTCGAAGACGTTGCCGAGGCCATTTCCACGATGCGAGTGCGTGGCGCGCCGCTGATTGGCTGCACGGCAGCTTTTGGTGTGGCTGTGGCGCTGGCGAAGGGGGAAACGGATGATGCCGTGCTTGATCATGCGTTGTCCGTCCTGCGAGCGACGCGGCCCACTGCGGTCAACCTCATGTGGGCGCTGGATCGCATGGATGCGTGCCTGAGGCCGCTTTCCTCAGCCGTGCGGTGCAGGGCGGCATGGGCCGAGGCCGCAGCCATTCACGCGGAGGATGCCGCGATGTGCGTGGCCATAGGTGCGCACGGGCTGGAGTTGCTTTGCACTTTTCACGCGCGCGAGGAACGGGCCTTGCGGGTGATGACCCACTGCAACGCGGGCTGGTTGGCAACGGCAGGGATGGGGACGGCGCTTGCGTCGATTTATGCGGCCCGTGCCGAAGGGCTGGAGGTGGAGGTTTTCGTTTCCGAGACACGTCCGCGCAATCAGGGATTGTTGACGGCCTGGGAACTTGCCGCCGCCGGTGTCAAACATACGTTGATTGCCGACAACGCCGCCGGACTGCTGCTCATGCGCGGCGAAGTCGATGCGGTGATCGTCGGCGCGGATCGAATCGCGGCCAATGGCGATACTGCGAACAAGGTGGGGACGGTTCTGAAGGCGCTGGCCGCGCGCGCGGCAGGGGTTCCGTTTTATGTTGCGGCGCCGACATCGACTTTTGATGCACAGACGGCCTGCGGGGAAGCGATTCCGGTGGAGGAACGCGCGGCGGAGGAGGTGCTCTTTGTCGACGGATTGGACGGGGAAGGTTGTCCCAGGCGGCTGAGATTGGCTCCTTTGATGGCGCACGCGGTCAATCCGGCTTTCGATGTGACCCCGGCATCGCTCGTTTCGGGGTTTATCACCGAGTGCGGCGTGATCGGGGTT
>JAITWP010000202.1 GCA_031285365.1 Azoarcus sp. | reverse complement strand
TGAGTTTTTACCGCGACGTCCCACGTAGGCCCCAGAGCGATCTGCTCCGGCTGCTTGGCGATGATACAGGCTTCCGCCGGCGCTGGCTTCTGCAAGAGTAGTTGCAGTTGCTCCTCGTTTTGCCGGACCGTAGTAAAGTACTGATCGATACGCGCCTTGTCGGCAGCCCGGCATATCGCAGCAGAGCACCCCGGTCATCCTTTACCGATGACAGCACACTCTGCCGCAGCATGATCTCTGGATCCGGTTTGAAGTCGGCCGCATTGGGATCCTTGAATTCGGGGCCGAATAGTCGCTGGTACAGGCTAATCGGGTCAACCTCGCTCGGGTTGACGGTTGCGCCCGCCCGCATCGAATAGCTGACGCCCGAGTTGCCGGTGCACGCGACCTCAAGTGAACGAAAGCGGCTGCCGGTACCGATCGCGTCGGCAACAAGCGTATCAATAGTCGGATATTCGGTCGATCCGCCATTCTGTCCACCGCTGTTGGGCGCAGAACCACTCAGCGTTGCCATCACGCCTGACCAGTGGGGAAGATTGGCTCGTCCGCTCAAGATGCAATTGAAACCCGACAGAACTGTAACCTTGTTCTTCAAGGGTTCGATCGGCTTTAGTTCGGCCTTGATGTCATAGTCCCTGCCGACGATGTCAGGTATCCAACGCGCCTGATTGACGCCGCAGCCCCAGAACCAGGTGCCAAAGCGGGTCGGGATTGGCGCACCGGTTGCTGCCAGTGCCTCGCCATTACCGTCCAGGAACATGTCCAGTATCGGAAGGCCAACCGTGACTGCGGCGCCCCCCAGAACGCCCTTCAATGCCTTGCGCCTTGACCAGTCTCTCATCTCATTCCTCCGGTATAGCTCTGGCGGATTATTTTGCGGCAACGACGTCGGCCGAAACGGTCTGGAACGACTTGCTCATGGCAATGCGTTTGATCAGCGCACCGTAACGGTACTGATCACGGGCGAAGGCCTGCGCCGCATACCCTAGCCAAGCCTCTTCGCCGGAAGATGCCTGTCGGCCGACGCCGTACTCGTAGGTGCGCTGCACCAAGCAGGCGGGAATATCAGGGTTGTCGTGCAAGATCGGGCCAAGGCTCAGCAAGTCATGGTAGCTCTGGCCTTCGAGCTTCCCGCTTGCGTCGATCATCGCGCCGTTCTCTTTCTGGCGGTAGGCTCCGATGGCGTCGTAGTTTTCCATGGACAGGCCGATCGGATCGGTGATCGCGTGACAGCCTGCACAGACTGGATTTTCCTGATGAATTGCCAGTCGCTCACGTGCCGTTGGGTGGACAGTGCTCGCGGTGTCCTGAACAGCCGTAAAGTTGACGTTCGCCGGCGGTGCGGGAACCTTCTGGCACATCAGCGCTTCGCGCACCAATTTGCCGCGATTTGTCGGAGAACTGCGTCCTTCGTGCGTCGGATCAAGCATCAGGAGGCCAGCGAGAGACAACAGGCCCGCACGCTTGTCAGCATCGGTGAAGGTGTATGGTACCCATCCTTCTACCCCATCACCATCATCAATCGGAATCTCGTACAGTGCACCGAGATTGCGGCTGAGGAACGTTTTTCGTGTGGTGAACAGGTCGCGATAGTCCCCGTTGCGGGAACCAATTGATCCACGATTGTGCGCAGAACCTGTTCGCGGGCATCGCTTGCGAGCTGCGATGTATATTTATGGTAAACCAACTGATCCTTGGACAACCCGTCGAACTGGTTGAAGCCGAGCATGTCCGCAAAATAGGCGCGCACGCCGACTGCGAAGCGGGGAGACATCATCATGCGATCGACCTGCTTCTGCAGCGCCGCAGGATTGTGCAGCGCGCCCGATGCAGCGACGTTGAGTAGTTCTTCATCCGGCGGTGCGTTCCACAGGAGGAAGCTGAGCCGAGTGGCGAGCGAATAGGCATCAAGCCGCATTCGGCCGGGGTTCAAGGGATCCCGCTCGCTCCGCTCAAGGCGGAAGATGAAATTAGGCGAATAGAGCATCCGCGACAACCCGATTTCCACGCCGCGGTAGAAGCTTTGCGTTTTAGCAGTCGCGGCGCTGGCCACTTCCAGAACAGAGGCCATCTCCACCTTGGTCAGTGGCCGACGATAGATAAGACGGCCATACTTGCTCAGGAACTTTGCCGCACATGCGCTATCGAAGCCTGTCTCTGAAGCGGGTTGGCACATCAGGTAGGTCTTGCGCTTGTCCTCGGCCATGACTTGGCTGGCGATCTGACGTGCACGCAGTTCGTTCTGCTCCAAGCCTGCCGATGAAACGTTCACATGACTGTCGCCAATCGCCAGCAACCCTTCTTCTCGAAGAGCCGGATCGAAGCGGCCGGGAATTTTGATCCCGGTGCCGAAAATATCCTCAATCGAACGCTTGTACTGCTCTTCGTTGATCCGCCGGATACCAACAGGACCACCGAGTGATTCAGGTTCCACAGCGACCGTGTCATCGGCGGCCAGCGCGGGCTGGACCGATGGCGATCCGAGAATGGAAGCCGTTATGATCGCTCCTGCTGCGAGCATGCTTGCAACACCGGAAAACAAGCGGATAGACGGATATCTATTGAACCTTCTCAATTCCGACCTCCCAAGACCTCTTAGCGTGCCAGGATCTACTCTGGCCGGCGGAACCCCGTCTCACGCTTTGGCTTGCTGCCAATATCTCTAAGCCATTTATTCGATTCAAGGCGCATCGTGACGTACCGCCGTATATGTTTGACACAGTGTGCCAACGAACGAAAGTATCAAATTGTCACGTTTGGTGTTGGGCGTGATTTTAATTGCGAAGTGAACCGCGCCGGGTTTCCTGGAGGCATTTTGCTTTGAGTCATGCGGCGATAGCATGACCTTGGGCTTGCTCATAGAAGAGCGCTTCGGCCTCTGCCGGCGGGATGTAGCCGATGGGCTCCAGCAGCCGGCGGTTGTTGAACCAGTCGACCCATTCGAGCGTGGCGTACTCGACGGTCTGCCAGTTTTTCCAAGGTTCCTTCAGGTGAATGATCTCGGCCTTGTAGAGGCCGTTGATCGTCTCGGCGAGAGCGTTGTCGTAGGAGTCGCCGACACTGCCGACCGACGCCTCGATGCCCGCCTCGGCCAAGCGCTCGGAGTAGCGGATGGCGACGTATTGGGATCCGCGATCGGAGTGATGGACGAGACCATCGTGGCGGCCGCGGCTGTGGACCGCCTGCTCCAGGGCGTCGAGCACGAAGCCCGCATCCATGGATCGAGAGACCCGCCAGCCCACGATGTAGCGAGCGAACACGTCGATAACGAAGGCCATGTAAACGAAGCCCTGCCAGGTGGAGACGTATGTGAAGTCGGCCACCCACAGCCTGTTCGGCGCCGGCGCGTGGAACTGCCGGTTGACCTTGTCGAGCGGGCAAGGAGCAGCCTTGCTGCTCTTTGTCGTCTTCACCGGCTTGCCTCGGATCACGCCCCTGAGACCCATCATCCGCATCAGCCGCGCAACAGTGCAGCGGGCGATGTCGAAGCCTTCGCGCTTCAGTTGCTGCCACACCTTGCGTACGCCGTAGACGCCGAAGTTCTCGTCAAACACGCGCCGCACCTCCGTCCTCAGCGCTTCATCCTTTTTCTCTCGCGCCGGTCGCCGCGCCGGATCGGCCCGGCGCGCGGCGTGAACATGGTAGGTCGATGGGGCGATCGGCAGAACCCGGCAGATCGGCTCGACCCCATACGTCTCTCGATGCTCATCGATGAACGCGATCATTTGCGGAACGGGTGGAGCCTGCCAATAAGGTTCCGGCGATGCGAAGCATCGTTGGAAGGCAGGCGGAGGGGGTCGAGCTCCGCCTGCGCAAAATATGCCGACGCCTTGCGCAGGATCTCGTTGGCCTGCCGGAGTTCCCGGTTCTCCCGCTCCAACTGTCTGATCCGCTCGGCTTCCGCGCTCGTCACCCCGGGGCGCTCGCCCGCGTCTC
>JAITWP010000176.1 GCA_031285365.1 Azoarcus sp. | reverse complement strand
TCTTCCGATCTGACCGGCCCCGGCGCTTCGGGCGGCGGCAGCGGCACGGAGAGGGGATCTCCGGAAATCTGATTGATCGAGTCCTGCCGCCAGCCCGTCCCCAGGGCCATGAAGACCGGACCCGCGCTGCCGAAGCCAGAGAACACCTCGCCATCGAGCACGAATTCCGCCGTATGCTGCTTGATGCGCGCATTGGTGAACATCTTGTCATGCAGCCATTCCAGCGCCTGGCGCGATACGTTGCCGACGCCCAGAATGTTGACCGGCACGCAGCCATCGTTGGCTTCGATCAGGGTCGAGGCGCAAGTGATCGCGCCGGTGCGCGGATCGATGACCGCGTCGATGCCTTTGAACATCCGGTCGACGCGGTAGCCGTACATTTCGACGTCGCGATTGCTTTCCCCGAACTGGTAATAGGCATTCCAATTCCAGCCATTGGCCAGTTCGCCTTCGACGGAGGCGGTGAGCGAGGCCAGGTCGGTGGTGAGTGGCGCCCGACCGTTGTGCAAGGGATCGAAAGGCGCGACTCGCTTGTGGACCTGGAACGAAGCGATGCCATTTGCGGTCATCTGTGCCTGCACCGCGGGCGGCAGATACGGGTTGCCGCTGTAAAGCGTTATCGGCCAGGTGCCGCTCATCTGATAACCGACTTTTTGGTTGTCGGCATAGCTGTAACCGAATATGCCCTGCACGGAGGCGCTCAGGCTGTCGCTGAAGGCGTGCTTGTAGTTGAGGTACAAGCTCGCGCGTTCCAACGCGGCCTGCTGCATGCTGTAGCGGTTGAACTGATCACCGCTGCCGCCGACCTGCGAACCCTGGATGACGCCGTTCGGATTGGCGCGCGTAACGTTGTTGAGGCCGGTCTGTGCCGACAAATCGAGCACGGAACCCGCATGGAACGGCGCCGCCGTGCCGTCATCGAGGAACTGTGTGCCCGCCAGCGGTCCGAAGCGCACCAGACCGCCAAAGCTTTCCGCGCGTGTGATCACGTTTTCATAACGGACCCGCCGCGGCGTGGCGTTGACGCCGAAATCAAGATCGCCCCAGGCTTTGAACCAGTCGCGGTCCGAAATATCGGTGATCTCCGCGCTCCGGTATCCCTCGATGCCCAGCACCAGATGATCGCGGTCGCCAAGGGCAAGCCCCGCCGCCAGCGAAAGCCGCAGGTTTTCCGCGTCGCCCAGTTCCGTGATGCCGCCGCGTATATCGATGTCGAAGCCCTCGAATTCCCGATCAATCAGAAAGTTGGTCACCCCTGTCACCGCATCGGAACCGTAGGCGGCGGAAGCGCCGCCGGTGACGACCTCGGTGCGCCGGATCAAACCTTGCGGCAGCACGCTGATGTCCACCGTTCCGCCGCGGTTGGAGGGGACGATGCGCCGGCCGTCGATCAGTACGAGCGTGCGGTTGCCGCCGACTCCGCGCAGGTTCAGGTTGCTCTGCCCGCCAGCGCCGAGATAACCGCCGCCAAAGAAGTTTTCCGTATCGCTCAGCATGGCGCTGCCGAGGAACTGCGGCAGGGCATCCAGGCCATCGGCAAGCGTGGTGGGCGCGAACAGTTCGAGTTCGTCCTGCTGAATCGAGGTTACCGGCATTGGCGAGTTGAGGCCGGGGCGTTGGATGCGGGAGCCGGTGACCTGGATTTCTTCAAGGGGCTGGTCGGCGGCGAAGGCCTGTGGCGCGACGGACAGCGCGGCGCCAATGGCGGCTAAGGACCAGGCGAGTGGTTTTCTCGCCCGGCGTGTGACTGGATTTTTCATGGTTTTCTTGTCCTCTGCCCGGATTATTATTGTTATGTTGTCGCCACCACACAGACCCCGCCTGGTTGCGGAAAAGACAATTCGAGGGTCACAAGAGACCGCGCTTCGCGTCCCGATGCGGGGGCGCATCGGGTGGCTCTATGGGTTATCAACCGAGGCTGGGGATTGTCGAGCTTTGCCTGCCCGATTCTTCTGGAACGGTTGTCCGCTCTGGCGAGCGGTTCCCGGCTTGGCCGAATTCATCGCCCCTCTGAGCGGAGAGTAAATGCATTCGCCCGGACGATGTCAACGGCAATGTTTTGCTTCCAGAAAGACTTCCGGTTTCGTCCTAAATGTGGGTTTTTCGCTAGCGAAAAGTACATGTGTACTGATTGTGGAAAGTGAAACAACTCTCCTCCTGGAGA
This sequence comes from Azoarcus sp., assembly GCA_031285365.1. GTDB lineage: Bacteria > Pseudomonadota > Gammaproteobacteria > Burkholderiales > Rhodocyclaceae > WRNU01. The sequence continues at coordinate 618 of JAITWP010000176.1, read as the reverse complement.
CGTGGTGGTTGGAAAACTCCTCGCTATCCTCAAGTCCGTTCATTTCACGACCTCCATCTTCTCGTACAACGCCTTGATCGCTCCGCCGAAGTGGGCATGACCGTCAGCGACTACATGCGCCGTTCCGCGCTGAAGCAAAAATTCGTCTCCGAGGTCGATGACCTGTGGCTGGGCGAACTGCGCCGCATTGTCGGTTTGTTGCGGCGCCACTACCCGGCGGTCGTGTCGTGGAGCGAACCGGAAAAGCACCGCTACTGGCAAACCCGCGATCTGCTTCTCGCCTTGGCTGATGAATTCGCCAAAAAGGTCGGACTGAAGAGCGTCAGGCTCGACCGAAAAGAACCCCGTGGGGAGCAGAAATGACCCCCGCGGTTCTGAAACCCCGGAAGTCCGACCACCCACCCACCTACCGCGTTCAAGCGCGTCGTGGAATATGTCGGGTGCGATGACGATAAGGCGCGCGCCAAGGATCGGCTGCCGCTGACGGAAGAAAACTGCAGCGTATTGAATATGGAGGCCAACCACCCGCGCCGTCGCCTGACCCTGACGGCGATGGGTGCGCGGGTAACCTCTTGAGCGCGCAACTCCATGTACTGATTCGTGTACTAAAAATGCGTG
>JAITWP010000106.1 GCA_031285365.1 Azoarcus sp. | reverse complement strand
GACCCGAAGGGAATCCTGCGCGCGTTTCTGGCCAATCTGCGCTCCGGCGGGCGCAGGCAGGGAGCATCGACCATCACGATGCAGGTGGCACGCAATTTCTTCCTGACGCCTGAAAAGTCGATGACCCGCAAGTTGCACGAGATACTGCTCTCGCTCAAGATCGAACACAATCTCAGCAAGGATCAGATTCTCGAACGTTATATCAATCAGATATTCCTCGGGCAGCGGGCCTACGGTTTTGAGGTGGCTGCCCAGACTTACTTCGGCAAGTCGCTCGGAGAACTCTCACTTGCCGAAACCGCCATGCTTGCCGGGTTGCCCAAAGCCCCGTCCAACCTGAATCCGATTGTCAATCCGAAGGCAGCGAAGAGGCGGCAAGGTTATGTGCTGAAGCGTATGCTGGATGTCGGCTTCATTGACGAAACCGTATACAGGACGGCCATGGAGGAACCCTTGCAGACGACCCGCGGGAGTGCTGCGAAAGATCCGAGCGTCCTCAGCCCGGTTTATGCCGAGTATGTGGCCGAAATGGCACGCATAATGGCTGTCGAGCAGTTTGGTGAGCAGGCCACCCAACGCGGAATGAAGGTCATTACCACGATTACCCGCGCCGAACAGGGAGTCGCCTACGATGCCTTGCGGCAGGGCGTGATGGACTACGACCGTCGTCACGGCTATCGCGGCCCGGAAAAATACATCACCTTGCCGGACGGTGAGTTGGACGGTGAAAAAATCGAAGAAGAACTCATCGCGGCGCGCGGATTCGATGATCAGCCCGATTACGGTGACCTGCTTCTGGCCGTGGTCGTCGATGCCTCACCGAATACGGTCACCGTCTATCGCCACGGCGAATTCATCAAGATCGAAGGGAACGGGCTGAGTTTCGTTTCACCCATGCTGAGAGCCAACGCACCGCAGACGCGGCGGGTGCGGCGAGGGGCGCTGGTGCGTATCCGCAATGGCGGCGGGAACAGGGGATGGGAACTGACCCAGGTGCCGGAAGTGGAAGCTGCCCTGGTGTCGATCGATTCCGCTACGGGAGCGGTACGTGCTCTGGTTGGAGGGTTCGACTTCAACCGTAGCCAGTTCAACAACGTCACGATGGCAAGACGCCAACCGGGTTCCAGTTTCAAACCCTTCATTTATTCGGCCAGCCTCGAAAAGGAATACGCGCCGGGGTCGCTGCTCCTGGATGAACGCCTGTATTACCCGCCGGAGGTTACGGGAAGCGCGGGCTGGGAACCGCACAATTACGACCGAAGATTTGACGGCATGATGACGATGCGCATCGCGCTGGCGCGTTCGAAAAACATCCCGATCATCCGCGTGCTTGAAGACATCAAGCCCGACTACGCCCGGAGATACCTTGCCAATTTCGGCTTCGATACCGCCCGCCACCCGCCTTACCTGACAATGGCTCTGGGCGCTGGGTCGGCCACCCCCTGGGAAATGGCAGGCGCCTATGCCGTGTTTGCCAATACGGGCTACCGCATCAACCCGTTCGTAGTCAGGGAAATCCGGGATGCCAACGACAATACGCTGGCCCGTTTCGACCCACAGGAGGCGGGCAAGGACGCGGCCCGTGTCATCGACGCGCGTAACGCCTGGATCATGGATTCGATGCTTCGGGACGTCGTGCAGCGCGGCACGGGTTCCCGTGCCCGCGTTCTGGGCCGCAAGGATATTGCCGGCAAGACCGGAACCACCAATGAATACGGTGATGCCTGGTTTTGCGGTTATAACCCCGCAGTTGTTGCCGTAGCCTGGATTGGTTTCCCGAAACCGCGCAACATGGGCAGCGGAGAGACGGGCGGGACAGCGGCGCTTCCGATGTGGATCAGCTACATGCGGGCCGCGCTTGCCAATGCTCCGGAGACTCTGATTCCTCGTCCGCCGGGCATCAGCAGTGCCCCGGTCGGAGAGGGAGACCACGAAGACTACTATTACACTGAAAACAGGCCGCCGGAACTGGCAACTCCCCCGATCGACGAAATCCTGGAAGACGTGCTGAATATTCCTTCCACCGCGCAGAACTACGTTCCCCCCGCACCCGTCCTGCAACCCCATTCGAATGCTCCGCCGAGAGAAGCAGCGCTACCGACGTCGCAACTCGGAGAAGCAACCCCGCTCGCTCCTTTGATCGCCCCGGACGAAGTGATTTCTCTGGGAGAGTTGGGGTATTAGGTATGATAAAAGCAAAGCCAATAATGGTTATTGCATTCGCATTGCTTTGCGTATCTTGCGCAACAGAGCGGCAGTCGTTGTTACGTATCGAATTTGAAGATCGGGCGAAAGACGTTGTTGGGCCGCAATTCGTATGTGCTGAACGAAAAGTGAGAAGCCTGGATAACTGCATTTCGCACGAAGAATCCGTCGCACTGAATCTCTCGATGCATTGCAGGCATGAGTACGAAAAAGCCACCGAGGATTACGCGCGGGCGTTCCTGGACAACGATGAGCAACGAAAGATCTTCCGCGAGAGGCGGGACAACATCCAGGAGAGAATCGAGGCGTTTTTGCCGTTCGTTATCGAGAACAGGATGTATGGCTCCATACGGTGCCGCTCATCAATACGCTTTCTCGACGGGGGTGGCTCCATCCCATAGCCGCTTCCACTCCGCCGTGTACTGATCGGCCAGCGGTTTCACGTTCCAGAGGATCAGGACGTTTTCTGCGTTCTTCTTTGCGGCGGCGCTGGTGTAGTTGAAGCTGCCCGTCTCGACATGCCTGCCGTCGATGACCATGAATTTGCTGTGGTTGATCGTGTGACGGCCATTCAGACGCACCGGCACGCCCTGATTCGCCAGAAACGTTACGGCGGTGTAGTTGTTGCCGCTGTTCGCCTTCCCATCCGCCACCACGCGAACATCGACGCCTCGGCGCTGCGCGGCAAGCAGCGCGGTCGAAATCGGTTTGCTGGTGAAGCTGTAGGCCGCCACAAGAATCGACTCTTTCGCGGATTCGATCCCTTTCAGGATGATTTCGAGCGCGCCGCGATTGGGCGAGAAGCCGACATCGTAGGCCGCATCCGCTGGAAACGTTTCAGCCGCCTGCGAGGCGGCAGAGAGAAGGGCCAGCGTGAGGGCGAACAGTATCTTTCTCATGGTCTGCCTACCCTACGCAAGCGGCCGTAAAAAAACAACCGTACCGTTTTCAAAAAGTATCCGTATCGTTTTCAAAAAATCACCGTATGTTTTTCAAAAAATCTGCTGCGAATGTTTTTGAGGCCACAGCAGGCTCTTTCGGAAGGCTCGGCGGGGGTCTTCAGCAGGAACCCTACGTCTGCCGCACTTCCTCCAGCAGCTTTTTGACTCCCTCCACCCGTTGCCGCAGTTCGGGCAAGTCCGCCCGGCGGATGAGCTTGTCCGGCCCGGACATGCGGGTCTGTTTGTTTTGCTGGACGAGAAGGATCACTTTCACGGGGTCGATGGGGGCGTTCTTCCCGAACTGGATGGCGATCTGCGTGGGGGAGGCGTCGAGTTTGAGGATGTCCCAGGGGCGCAGGAGTTGGCGCAGACGGTGGGTTTCGATCAGGGCCTGGGTCTGCGGGGGGAGGTTGCCGAAGCGGTCGACGAGTTCTTCGCGCAGTGCAATGAGCTCGTCCTCAACGTCGCAGTTGGCAAGGCGCTTGTAGAGGGTGAGACGTTCCTGCACATCGGGGCAGTAGTCGGTGGGCAGCAGCGCCGGGGTGTGGAGGTTGATTTCGGAGACGGCATCGAGCGGACTTTCGATGCTGGATTCCTGCCCGGATTGCAGGGCGCGGACGGCCCGTTTGAGCATTTCACTGTAAAGGGAGAAGCCAACCTGGGCGATTTCTCCGGATTGCTGGTCGCCAAGGACTTCGCCCGCGCCCCGGATTTCGAGGTCGTGCATGGCAAGGTAGAAGCCGGAACCGAGTTCTTCCATCATGGAGATGGCTTCCAGCCGCTTGCGGGCTTGCGCAGTGGGTTTGGCGTCGGGGTCGGTGAGGAGATAGGCGTAGGCTTGATGGTGGCTGCG
>JAITWP010000083.1 GCA_031285365.1 Azoarcus sp. | reverse complement strand
GGCGCTCGATATCATCACCGGAGACTGGCCCGGCGCGGGCGGCGCGCAACCCCGCCCAGCGGCCGTACTCGTGCCGCTGGTGCTGCACGAGCATCGAAAGAACGGCCTCTCCGTGCTCTTCACCCGGCGAACCGATCATCTGCACCACCATCCGGGGCAGATCAGCTTTCCCGGCGGCGGCATGGAAGAAGGCGACTCCTCTGCCGAAGAAACCGCAGTGCGCGAGGCAGAAGAGGAAATCGGTCTTGCCCCGGAGCGAGTCGAACTCATCGGGCGCCTGCCGGATTACCTGACGGGAACCGGTTTTCGTGTCACCCCCGTGGTGGGTCTTTTGCACTCGCCGATCAAACTCAAGCTTGATTGCTTTGAGGTTGCCGAAGCGTTCGAGGTGCCGCTTTCGCATTTTCTCGACCCCGCCAATCACCGGCAGCACACCATCCGGATAAACGGCGGCGAGCCACGCTGTTTCCACGCCATGCCCTATGGCGATTACTTCATCTGGGGCGCGACGGCGGGTATGTTGATGACGCTCTATCGGTTGCTCACGGAATAAGCCTGGTCTTTTTGGGGTATCGTATCCGCTTTCCTGGCTTGAACCGAAGCAGAAAAAGAGGAGAACGCCATGCGCAGACGAGATTTCGTGAAAACTCCGTTGATCGTTGCGGGTGCCGCCATGGTCGGCAAAGCGGGTTTGGTATCAGGGCTGTTGGGGGCCGGCATGGCTCACGCGACCCAGCGGGCAGGGGTTCCGGACATCGCATTGAACAACGGGATGAAAATTCCCCAACTCGGCCTGGGTACCTGGACTTTAAGAGAAAACGCTACCGCGTGTGTCAGGGCGGCCATCGAATCCGGATATCGTCTCTTCGACACGGCCCAGATGTACGGAAACGAAAAACAGGTCTGGGAGGGCATCAAACAGAGTGGAATTGCGCGAAAGGATGTTTTCATTACCTCGAAAATCTCCACGAACAGTATGCGCAATCCTCCTCAAAGGGATTCCATCGATAAAAGCATTGAACTGCTGGGGGGTGAATACATTGATCTCTTCATGATTCACTGGCCGGTAAAGGATCGCATTCAGGAGACATGGGTCACCATGGAGGAATACGTCCGCAAAGGGCTCATAAAGAGCATCGGTTTCAGTAACTTCAACCCGCACCATATCGAAACCCTGCTGAAATACGCGAAGGTCAAACCTGTGCTCAACCAGATCGAGATTCATCCGTATCACACGCAGGAGCCAAACGTGGCGGCCACGCGCGGCTATGGCATTGCCGTGGAGTCATGGTCTCCTCTGGCTCAGGGCAAGGTCATGAGTGATGGCGCCATCCTTGGCATCGGAAAAAAACACAACAAGAGCGCCGCTCAGGTTACGCTCAGATGGCACATCCAGAGGGGTTTGGTCGTCATTCCCCGGTCGAAGAATCCAAAGCACATTGCGGAAAATATCGGGATATTCGACTTTGAATTGTCCAGGGACGACATGGCGGCAATCAGCGGGCTGAACAGGAGTGAAAGGGTCATTCCGGGGGCCGATCCGGATAATTTCTCCTGGTAGCTTTTATTCGATCCTCTCCACCCGCAGCACATCAGTCACATACACCCATCCGCTGTTTCCTCTGCCCGTGTGTGCGGTCTCCCTGATGACCGACACCAGCACGTCGGCGTCTTCGTCCCTGCACACGAATTCGAGCTTGTACCTGTCGATCCCGCTGTCGCCCAAGTCGAGCGAGTAGTGCCGATCATGCTCGTTGAGCACGGAAAGCGAGCCTTTCACCGGGTGGGCGGTGAGGTTGTGGTGGCTCGCGCCGTTACGTCCTGCGAAGGGTTCGGAGTCCTTGAGTGCCTGTATTACATTTGCAATCCGGTTGCGGTGGATATAGGCCTTGATTTCTTTCATGTAGCGTTCCTTCTCTGTCGTTGCTCAGAACGGTAGGCGATGCGGCGTTCTTCCGCGCGTTGCTCGGCCCACTCGTAGATGAGGGGGAGCAACAGGAGCGTCAGTGCCGTGGAGGTGAAGAGTCCTCCGACGACGACTGTCGCAAGCGGACGCTGCGTTTCCGCACCGACGCCTGAGGACAGCAGCAACGGAACGAGGCCAAGGATTGCCACGGTTGCCGTCATCAGCACCGGCCGCAGGCGTAGCGCCGCGCCTTCCCTGACCGCTTCCCTGATCGAACGCCCGCGCTGCCGCAGGTCGTTCAGGAAAGATACCATCACGATGCCGTTGAGCATTGCGACACCGAACACGGCAATGAAGCCGATTGCGGACGGAACCGAGAGATATTGCCCCGTCACGAAAAGACTCACGATGCCACCGATGACGGCGAACGGCACGTTGGCAATGATCAGCGTTGCGTGCCGCACCGAGTTGAAGGCGGTGTAGAGCAGCAGGAAGATCAGCCCGATTGTGAGCGGCACGATCATGGCGAGCCGCGCCATTGCACGCTGCTGATTCTCGAAGGCGCCGCCCCATTGGGTCCAGTATCCGGGCGGCAGACGAATTTCCTGCTTGATCCGCGCGTCAGCCTCCTTCACGAAACTGTCGATATCGCGTCCCTTTACATCCATCTGCAACACGGCATGGCGTTGCAGCGCCTCGCGGCGCACGAAGGAATAACCCTCATCGAATTCGATCTGTGCAACCTGTCCGAAGAGCACCAGCGCGCCTTCGCGGGTGCGTAGCGGAATCGCCGCGATAGCCTCCGGATTCAGGCGATGGGACTCGGCAAGCCGCACCGCGATGTCGAAGCGCCTCGTGCCGTCGATGACGGTCGACACCGTGCTGCCGCCGATGCCGGACTGCACGATTTCGAGCACGTCGTCTGCATTGATGCCGTATCGGGCCGCTGCGTCGCGATCCACCCTGATGACGAGATGCGGTTTGCCCTTGTTGGCTTCCACCGAGAGATCGGTGACGCCCGGCACCTTGTCGAGCACGGACTTGATCTGTCCGCCCAATCGGTCGAGTGTTTCGAGATCTTCGCCGTAGAGCTTGAGCGCCAGCGTTGCGCGGACGCCGGAGATCAACTCTTCGACACGCATCTGGATCGGCTGTGTTATGCCGACCACCGCCTCGGGCACGGTTCTTTCGAGCTCTTCCTGCATCTTCACCGAGAGAGCCGGATAAGAGATCTTCTCCGGCCATTCCGATTCGGGTTTCATGACGAGCAACACTTCCGTGTAATTCACATCGGCGGTTTCGCCTTTTTCCGCGCGTCCGATCATCGAAAGCACCGAGCGAACCTGCGGGAATTTTTCGCGCAACTTCTCGTCGACGACGTTCGTGACGCGGATTGATTCATCGAGCGACATCGACGGAATGCCCGTGATGCGGAACATGATCGATCCTTCCTGAAGCGTCGGCATGAACTCCTTGCCGAGAAACGGAAAGAGCGCGAGCGAGCCGATCAACAGCGCGACCGCACCGACGACGACCTGTTTTCTGCGCCCGAGCGCCCAGTCGAGCAGCGGCAGATACAACGCTTTTGCGTGTCGCACGATGAAAGTGTCTTTCTCTTCCCTGGGTTTGAGGATGAGAGAGGCCAGCACCGGTACCAGCGTGAGCGAGAGGATCAGCGAGCCTGCCATCGCGAAGCTGATCGTCATCGCCATTGGCTTGAAGAATTTGCCCTCCAGCCCGGTGAGCGAAAACAGCGGCAGGAACACCACGATGATAATCAGGATCGCAAATGCAATCGGATTGACGACTTCGCGCGCCGCTTCGAGGATCACATGCGTCTTGTTGATCGGTTTGCCGGATTCTTTTGCATGCGCGAGCAGCCGGAATGCGTTCTCCACCATCACCACGGCGCCGTCAACCATCATTCCGATGCCGATTGCCAGCCCCGCGAGCGACATCAGGTTTGCCGACAGGTTGATGTGTTCCATTGCCAGGAAGGCCATCAGCATCGCGAGAGGCAGCGTCACGACCACCACGACCGCCGAGCGCACTTCGCCGAGGAAGAGGAAGAGCACGATGGCGACCAGTATCGAGCCTTCGATGAGCGCGTTCGTGGCGGTTTTCAGCGCCTTCTCGACGATCTCCGTGCGGTCGTAGATCGGCTCGATGGTGACGCCTTCGGGCAGCGCGGCCTGCGCGGTGGCGAGTTTCTCCTTCACGGCGTCGACGACGTTTTTGGCGTTTTCGCCGACGCGCGCAAGCGCCATGCCGAGCACCGTCTCCTTGCCAGCGAGCGTGACCGCGCCGAAACGCAACGCCGGCGCCTCGGTGACGGTGGCGACGTCACGCACGTAGATTGGCGTGCCGCTTCGCTCTGCGAGCACGATGCCTCCGATGTCGGAAGTGTTCGAGACGAGCCCCAGCCCGCGCACGAGGTACTGTTCGGGGCCGATGTCGAGATACTGGCCGCCCACCTGTTTGTTGTTCGCGGCGAGTTGCTCCATGACCTCCTTGAAGCCGATGCCGTACTGGATGAGTTTCGTGGGGTCGATCTGAACCTGATACTGCTTCTCGTCGCCGCCCCAGGAAGTCACGTCGTCCACGCCCGGCGCCGTGCGCAGGATGACGCGCACGGTCCAGTCTTGCAGCGTGCGCAGATCCATTGTTGAAAGTTTTTCATCGGCCGATTCAATCGTGTACCAGAACACCTGCCCGAGCCCCGAACTGTTCGGTCCGAGCATGGGTTCGCCGTAGCCCTGCGGCAGGCGTTCCTTCGCTTCCAGGAGCTTCTCGCTCACGAGGCGTCGCGCGAAGTAGATATCAACGTCGTCCTTGAAATACACGCCGACGTAGGAGAGGCCGAACAGCGAAATCGAGCGTACTTCCTCGACCCCCGCAAGGCCCGCCATGGCGCCCTCGATTGGCGTGGTCAGCAGCTTCTCGATATCCTCGGCCGCAAGGCCGGGTGATTCGGTATAGATGTTGACCTGTATCGGCGTCACATCCGGGAACGCATCGACCGGCACGTTGCGGAATGCCTGAACCCCCAGCCCGGCGATGACCGCGAAGGCCACCAGAACCAGCACCTTGTACCGCAACGCGGCATCGACAATTGCATTGAGCATGATGATTGCCCTCCGCGCTCAGAACGCGTCGCTGATCTGCGATTTCAGCAGCCGCGCCTTGAGCGCATATGCGCCCGAGACGACGATCCTCTCGTCCGCGACGATGCCGGACTTAACCACGGTGCGGCCATCGAATTTCTCGCCGGGATCGATTGGCTGCGGCTCGAAACCGTCGCCCCTGGTCACGAAGACCGTGGGCTGTCCCTGTAGCAGGATGATGGCCTCATTCGGAACCGTAAGCAGTTCTCTCGGCGTGCCCGCTGCTTCGATCCGCGCGGTTGCGAACATCGCGGGCTTGAGCCGTCCGTCCGGGTTCTCGAGTTCGATGCGCGCCGCAACGGTGCGCGAGTCCTTGTCGAGCGTGGCGGCAACGTAGGTCACACGTCCTTCAAAACGTTCGCCGGGATAGGCAGATATGCTGACGGTGGCAAGCGAACCCAGGCGCACGCGCGCAAGCTGCGCCTCTCCGATGCTGGCTTCGATCCAGACCCTGGAAAGATCAGCGACGGTAAACAACGGCTCCGAGGGCGTTGCGAGCTCGCCAACGGTGGCCTTGCGTGCGACAACCGTTCCCGCAAAAGGCGCGGTGACGACGAGTCGGGCGCCGGTGGCCGATGCGGGATTTGCGCCAAGGACGCGCACACGATCTTCCGCCGCGCGCAGTTCCGCGTTGGCCTTGTCGAATTCGGCGCGCGCCCGCAGGTAGTCCTTCTGCGCGATGATCTCTTCGGCTTGCAGCGCCTCGGCGCGTTTGAAGTCGGCTTCCGCGATGCGCTGGGCCGCGCGCGCGGCCGTGAGTGCCGAACTTGCTTCACCGAGTACTACGCTTTCAAGCACCGCAAGCGTCTGGCCCGCCTGTACCACGGCGCCGAGCGGCGTCTGGACGGACACGATGCGGCCTTCGACCGGCGCGGCAATGCGCGCGAACCGATCCTGGTTCGGCTGGATCGTGGCGGTGACTTCGAGCGCATCGGTCACCGGAGCGGCCTTCAGTGCTTCGACCCTGATACCGGCGCGCGCAATCTCTTCAGTCGAGAGCCTGAGCATCGCTTCGGTGTGTCCTGCTTCGGTGGCTGCGAGCGTATCGGGGGAGGGGGCTGCCGCTTCATCGGCGCTGCCACAGCCGACAAGGAACGCGAGTGCAACAACACTCGCGGCCAGCAGGAGGGCAGGGCGGCTGGGACTTTGAGTCATTTTTTTCATTGCGAGGTTCCTTCGCCAGTACCCAGCGGCAAGCCAGCGGCCTGGGCGAGCGCAAGCCGGGTGTTCTGAAAATCGAGAAGCGCGTCGATGAGATCGCGCCGGGCATCGAGCGTCTGGCGGCTCACGACGAT
>JAITWP010000013.1 GCA_031285365.1 Azoarcus sp. | reverse complement strand
ACAATCATCACCGTATCAAGAGCAAACTAAGAGGACTGAGCCCTGTTCAGTACAGAACTCAGTCCTCGGGCAGCCGAACCGACTGCTTTAGCTGTCTTTAACTGTCCAACTTTTGGGGGGCAGTTCACGTGGAGGGGTGCCCCGAAGGGGCGGGGTGGTTGCGTGGGCACGCGTGCACTCATTTAGCGCGGGGTAGTTGCGCGGATACGCTCAACGCCCATTCCTACCGACAATACTCAAGCAACCTGGCAAACGCCTGTTCAAACTGCGCCAACCCTTCGGCCTGAAGGATTTCGCCAACTTCGGTCAGGTCGATCCCGTGCATGGCAAGCCGGTTGACGAGCGAGCGTGCGACATCCACCTCGCACGTCAGGGTTTCATCGACACGGCCATGATCGCGCAGGGCGGCCAAGGTAGCATCGGGCAGGGTCGTCACCGTTTCCGCGCCAATCAACGGTTCGACATAAAGCAGGTCGCTATAGGCGGGGTTCTTCGTGCCGGTGCTTGCCCACAGCAGGTATTGCGGACGCGCACCCGCCGCGCGCAAGGTCACGAAACCTGAGCCATGAAAACGCTTGCACCAGGCTTGATAGGCGAGCCGCGCCATTGCCACCGCCGCCTGTCCGCGCAACGGCAACGTCTTGTCACCAATCGCTTCGAGACGCGCATCGACCAGGGTATCGACCCGAGACAGGAAAAGGCTCGCCACCGACATGGCCCGATTCTGCACACCGCCCGCCGCACGCAGGCGTTCGAGTCCGCGCAGATAGGCGTCTGCCGCCGCGTGAGCCTGCGCAAGCGAAAACAGCAGCGTAACATTGACGTTGATGCCCTCGCCGATCAACCGTTCGACCGCAATCAGCCCGGCGGGTGTAGCGGGAACCTTGATGAGCAGGTTGGGACGTCCAACCCGGGCGCTGAGACGCTTGCCTGCCGCCATCGTGCCTTCTGCATCATGCGCGAGCGCGGGTGAAACTTCGAGGCTCACGTATCCGGCATTGCCCCGCGATTGCTCGAACAGGGGACGCAACAGATCACAGGCGCGCTGCACGTCCGCGATGGCCAGTTGCTCGTAGCGTTCTTCGGCCGTGATCGGTTGCTGTTTGAGACGAACGAGATCGTCTTCGTAATCCCGTCCGCTGGCGATGGCTTTCTGGAAAATCGCCGGGTTGGTGGTAATCCCGGCAATGCCGTCCTCGGAAATGAAGCGCGCGAGTTCTCCTTCGTTGAGCAGAGCGCGAGACAGATTATCGAGCCAGACTTGCTGACCGAGGGCACGGATCTGGAGCAACGGATTCATGGATCGGCCCCCGGAAGAAATTCGGCAATCAGCCAAAGTTTTTCGCCGCAAAATCCCAATTCACCAGCTTGTCGAGAAAAGTGGCGACGAAATCGGGCCGACGGTTGCGGTAGTCGATGTAATAGGCATGCTCCCACACATCAATGGTAATGAGCGCCTTGTCGTCCGTGGTGAGCGGCGTTCCGGCACCGCTGGTGTTGACGATGTCGACGCTGCCGTCGGCTTTCTTCACCAGCCATGTCCACCCGGAACCGAAATTACCCGCCGCAGAAGCCTGAAAGGCTTTCCTGAATTCCGCGAATGAACCCCATTTCCTGTCAATGGCTGCCGCCAGCGCACCAGTGGGTTCTCCACCGCCATTGGGCTTGAGGCTGTTCCAGAAAAAGGTGTGATTCCAGACCTGCGCCGCGTTATTGAAAATACCGCCCGCAGGCGCTTTTCTGATGATGGCTTCGAGGTCGAGGTTATCGAACTCGGTGCCCTTGACCAGATTGTTGAGATTATTTACGTAAGCCAGGTGATGCTTGCCGTAATGAAACTCCAGAGTTTCCACTGAAATGTGGGGGGCCAGGGCATCCTGGGCATAGGGTAGAGAAGGAAGCGTGTGTTCCATATCGAAAGTGTCTCCTGTTGGTTTTATGTGGGCGCGGAAGCGATCCGCATTTGTTTGGAATGATGACCTGCCCGGAGATTCCGGGAAGGGTTAGTATATTAGAATAAAGCTCGCAACTCCTCAACTCATGCGGGTTTTGGGTGTGTTGACAACAGATATACGCCTACCTACAATACGCGCCTGCTGTATACGCGTGAAAGGAAAATCCATGCGTGATGCCCTCATTAACCTACGTGCACGGCCCGAGCAGCGTGACTTGATCGACCACGCCGCCAATCTTCTGGGTAAGAATCGCTCCGACTTCATGCTGGAAACTGCATGCGAGCGGGCAAAGACCGTTGTGCTGGATCAGGTCTTTTTCGGTCTGGACGAGAACAGATTCCGGCAATTCACAGCGCTGCTCGATTCGCCACAGGAGGCCAATTCCGGACTTGACCGCCTGATGGCTGTCAAACCTCCATGGAGCACGAGCAAAGCGTGAACATGCCGCTTTCGGCACCGCAGTCACTCTCCGTAACGCATCTACTCGATGGGTTCGACTGTGGCGAACCGTCGCTCAACGATTGGCTGAAACAGCGCGCACTGACCAACCACTTAAGCGGAGCCAGCCGCACCTTTGTTGTGGTTGATGCCAACCAGTGCGTGCTGGGATATTACGCTTTGGCAGCCGGGGCCGTTGCGCACCAACAAGCCAGCAGTGCAATCCGACGCAACATGCCTGATCCCGTACCGGTGATGGTGCTCGCAAGGCTCGCGGTCGATACTCGCGCTCAAGGCATCAAGCTCGGTGCGGCCTTACTCCAGGATTCGGTCACGCGCGTGCGATCCATCGCCGAGAACGCGGGTGTCCGGGCACTACTCGTCCATGCGTTGAACGAGCGTGCAAAACAGTTCTATGAGCACTATGGTTTTCGAGCATCGCCAATGCACCCAATGACCTTGATGCTATCCTTGAAACGAGACGACATCACACAGCCGCAAGGGACGCCGTAAGCGAAGAAAACAAGCTGCTCTCTGACTACCGGGTTTTGGAGCGACACAAGGCCCGATGATAGAATCCGGAACCCTCTCCCCTTTCCCGACCCTGTAGCGTGTCCTTTCCCGAAAGCAATGCGATGAACCCTGCCGAGCGGCGCGCAGGCGTGAGCCTTGCGGCCATATTTGCCCTGCGCATGCTCGGCCTGTTCCTGATCCTGCCCGTATTCGCCGTACACGCACGCACCATCCCGGGCGGGGACAACGCCGCCCTCGTCGGTCTGGCAATCGGCGCCTACGGACTCACACAGGCGTTTCTGCAAATCCTCTTCGGCATGGCCTCGGATCGGTTCGGGCGCAAACCGGTGATTCTTTTCGGCCTGGTGCTGTTCGTGATCGGCAGCGCCATTGCTGCGCTCGCCTCCGACATATATACCGTCATCGCCGGGCGCGTTCTCCAGGGATCGGGAGCTATCTCGGCGGCAGTCACGGCCCTGGCCGCCGATCTCACGCGCGACCAGCACCGCACCAAGATCATGGCGATGATCGGGTCGAGCATCGGGCTCATGTTCGCCCTCTCGATGGTTGCCGCGCCGTTGCTCTACGCTGCCATCGGCATGTCCGGCATCTTCTGGCTCACCGCCGCGCTGGCCCTCGGCGCAATGGCGCTGACGATCTGGGTCGTACCCGCTGCGCCCGCCACACAGCCGACCCGCGCCCCAGCCCTGCGTCCCATCCTTCGGCACGGGCCGCTGATGCGTCTCAATTTCGGAGTCTTTGCCCTTCACCTCATCCAGATGATGATGTGGGTCACATTGCCCATGGCGCTCGCCACGCGTGGCGGCCTGCCCGTCACCGAACACTGGAAAATATACCTGCCGGCGGTGCTGCTCTCCTTCGCCGTCATGATTCCCGCAATCATCGCCGCCGAGCGGAGCAGGCGCTTCAAGCCTGTCTACACTGTCGCAGTGGCCCTGCTCGTGCTCGTTCAGTTCGGGCTCTACACGTGGGCAGACAATATCTGGCTTACCGCTGCATGGCTCACCCTCTTTTTTATTGCTTTCAATATACTTGAAGCTATGCAGCCATCATTGATTTCGCGTATCGTATCGCCTGGAATCAAGGGAGCGGCTCTCGGGGTGTACAACACGCTTCAATCCATTGGCATTTTTCTTGGCGGGGCCATTGGCGGCTGGATACTCACGCGCTTCAACGAGAGCGCCGTTGGTTGGTGTTGCGGCGTGCTCGCCCTGTCGTGGCTGGTACTCACCGTAGCAAACCCGTTGTCACTTCCACCGAAGACCGACCCCGCCCGTTGTCAGACATGATGTAATAACACCCAAACGCACATACAGGAGAATCCCATGGCATCCGTCAACAAAGTCATCCTCGTCGGCAACCTTGGCCGCGACCCGGAAATCCGCTACATGCCCAACGGCGACGCGGTCTGCAACGTCAACCTCGCCACAACCGAAAGCTGGAACGACAAAACAAGCGGCGAACGGCGCGAAATCACGGAATGGCATCGCGTCGTGCTCTTCCGCAAGCTCGCGGAAATTGCCGGACAGTATTTGAAGAAGGGTTCTCAAGTCTATTTCGAGGGCCGCCTCCGCACCCGCAAATGGCAGGACAAGGACGGCACTGATCGTTACACCACCGAAATCGAAGCCTCGGAAATGAAAATGCTTGGCCGCCGGGAAGGCGGCGGTGACGCGCCAATGCCGCCGCGCGACGATGCCGCTTCCGATGCCCGCCAGGCCCCTGCCAAGGCTTCAGGTGGCGATTCCGGCGGATTCGGCAACTTCGACGACGATATTCCGTTCTGAACGAAACGGGAGACGGGCCGCACAACCACCCCGCCCCTTCGGGGCACCCCTCCATAGAGGGGAATCAACCCCGGCCCTTCGGGGTGTTCCTCCATGGAGGGGAGTTTTCCCGCGCCGTAATCAAGGACATCATGCAAGCCGACCGCACACAGGAACTCCGCCAACTGCTCACCCACCGCATTCTGGTGCTGGATGGGGCAATGGGCACGATGATCCAGCAGCGCGGGTTGACGGAAGCCGACTACCGGGGCGAACGCTTCCGGGATCATCCGAAAGACATCAAGGGCAACAACGATGTGCTCACGCTCACGCGGCCCGACGTAATCAGCGACATCCACCGCGCTTACCTGGACGCCGGAGCAGACATCATCGAAACGTGCTCGTTCAACGCAACCCTGGTATCGCAGGCGGATTACGATCTCTCGGGGATTGCGCGTGAATTGAACGTGGCAAGCGCCCGACTGGCGCGCGAACTGTGCGACGAATTCACCGCGCGCACGCCCGACAAACCCCGGTTTTGCGCGGGCGTGTTGGGGCCAACATCGCGCACGCTGTCCATTTCGCCGGACGTGAACGATCCGGGTTTTCGCAATGTCGAATTCGACGATCTCGTCGACGACTATCTCAGTGCGGCCAGCGGCCTCGTGGATGGCGGGGCCGATCTGTTGCTCATCGAGACGGTGTTCGACACCCTGAACGCGAAGGCCGCAGTCTTTGCCATCGAACGCCTGTTCGAGGAACGCGGCCAGCGGTTGCCGGTGATGATCTCCGGCACGATCACGGACGCTTCCGGACGCACGCTCTCGGGGCAGACGGTCACGGCCTTCTGGTATTCGCTCGCGCACGCGAAGCCATTGTCCTTCGGCTTGAACTGCGCCCTTGGCGCGAAAGAACTCCGGCCTTACGTGGCAGAACTCGCCACGCGCTGCGAGAGTTTCGTCTCGGCTCACCCGAATGCGGGGCTGCCGAATCCGCTCGCGCCGAGCGGTTACGACGAAACACCGGAAGAGCTCGCCGCCGAAATCGGCGATTGGGCACGGGCAGGGCTCGTAAATATCGTCGGCGGCTGCTGCGGAACCACGCCGGAACACATCGCGGCGATTGTCCGCGCGGTGGAGGGCATCACACCACGCCAGACGCCG
>JAITWP010000007.1 GCA_031285365.1 Azoarcus sp. | reverse complement strand
GCCTTGTCCACGGAAGCAAGGACGCGCTCGTGCGACAGGACGCGGTTGAGCGCCGCGATACCCTCGAAGTCCCGGAACACCACGGCCAGCCGGTCGCGGCCGGGGAACGGCTCCCAGCGTACCTTGGTAAACCATTGCGAGGAATACAGCGCCGCCTCCGGGTGCCGGGGGCGCAACGGCAGACCGCTCAGGTGCGGATCGTCGAACACGGCAGTGGGGTCGCGCAGGCGTTGGGGATTGAAGCCGGTGCTGACTTCGTTGCGCGGGCAGTCGCTTTCCGCGAACGCATAGCCCATCCCCACCACGTTTTTCATCAGCATCAGACTGAACGGATGGTGCCAGATGACCATCCGCACTTTCAGCTCGGGATTATTCGCCAGCGCATCGAGAATGATCTGCCCGAGGGCGTCGCTTTTGCGCCAGTTGGAATAGTGCAGCGACTTATCGGGCAGAATCCGTCTGTCGACGGTGACGATATGATCGTTGTCATAGCCATCGGGCCGGATGAGGGGCAGGGCCGGATCGAACCCCCACAGCACCATATCCACGCTTTTCTTGGCGTTCTTGATCGAGTGGGCGATCGCTCTGAACACTTCTTCGCCCGAATAGTAAGGCGTCAGCTGGTTGCCATGGCGGACCGGATAGCGGGAGTGTTTTTCCAGGTACCAGCCCAGGCAGTTGAGCAATATGGCCCCCTCACGCACGCACTGCTGGGTGCCACCGTCATCGATGGCGAGCCGTCGCCGGCTGGTTTCGTCTCGTTCCATATGTCTATCCCTTAGTAATCGGCAAGATACTGATTCATGCGAATGTCCATCGGTACGGTTTTATGCATTTCCCCGGTCATCGCCCGTCTCGCGTTTGAAATACGCTGGCAGACGCTCTTTGACCGATGACTGGCGGCTTCTGAAACCGATTTGCCCCAGCGCGTGCGCCAACGCTTCCTGCTCGTCGCGGAGGAACGCCATCGGCTCCACGTCGAACCGATGCCCGCTCGATGTTTCCACCCGATAATGCGCGCCTTCTTCCCGTTCATACACGATGGCGGCCTTATCGTCGGTCAGGCCTTCCTGAATCAGTTGGTCGTCTTTATAGAGCTTGTAAGGCTCATGCGTATAAAGCAGCCCCTTGCCCTGCGGGTGCGAGGACAGAATAAATACACCTTGGCGTTTAAAGGAAATCGGATCCATGGCTACCTCCGGTAGATCGTAGTCGACGCCCAGGCTGGTCGGCCCCAGGAAGGGAAATTGCCCCCCCTTATGCTCGATCACGCCGGGGGCGTGCAGATAGATGTGCCCGTCCTTGATCTTGATATACGCGCCGCCGGAGGTCAGCAGGATTTCCTTGTCGGCGGACACGACCACCTGGTCTTCGGTCGATAGAATCTTCAAGGTTTTATTGGCGGCAATCTCCATTTGGTTGTTCTGCGCCTGAATTTTCATTTCGCCTTGATTGGCGATGACCTTCATGTCGTCTTCGATGGCCAGCATCGATACCGCTTGCCCGGCGGCAACGGTGAAGTTTTCGTAGGCGCTGATCTCGGTGTTCTCGCCCGAGGTGAGCGTGACATGGGTTTCGGCGCTGACCTGGGCACTTTGCGGCGTGACGACCGCCACGCCTTGGGGACTGCTGACCAGAATCCCTGGTGCTTTCAGTTCGGAGAACACCGTTTCGAGTTGGGCGGCCTGATGATCGACCGCCGAGGGAACGGCTTGTGCCGTACCGGCGGCCCGCGCGAGGCTTTGGGCGATGTGTAGCGCTTTCTGGAGCTGATCGATGGCTTCTTGAAGATCCAGTTGCGCGCCTTCAGCCTGAGGCCGGGCATCGGCGCCGACATACAGGCCTTTGCCGGCCCGGATCGCGCCCCAGCCATCGCTCCTGAGTTCGAACCCTTGACCGCGATGGTCCTGCCGGCCGACCGTGCCGGGAATGCGGGTGATATGGCCCAGGTTGAGCTGGCTGCACTCGTGGGTACTGGAGAATTGCGCCTGAATCTGTTGCGGCGTGTCGTCGAGGATCAGATGATTGAACCCCTCGCCTTGGATTTCTTTGCTGCGAATCCCCATCAAGGCTTGTTGATCGCCCAATTCCCACGGCGGCATCTGATCTTGGTTATAAACGCGCCCGGTGATGAGGGGTTTATCGGGATTGCCATCGAGGAACTGCACCAAGACTTCTTGTCCGATACGGGGCAGAGCCATCAGGCCGAAGCGATCACCCGCCCAATTGCTGGCGACGCGAATCCAGCAGGAACTGCGTTGATCGAACTGACCTTCACGGTCGAAGTGGAATTGCACGCGCACGCGGCCGTATTCGTCGCAATATACTTCTTCGTTTTCCGGGCCGACGACGGCGGCCGTGAGCAGCCCATAGAGCTTGGGTTCGGTGCTGTTCATGCCACGACCGGGCCGCCAAGGGGTTTTCCTGGCGACACAGGTGGCTTGGTTGCGATACAGCGCCGGCTGGCCGGGCTGCAGATAATTGTTGTGGGCTTGGTGACTGACTTCGACGACCAGGAATTGGCGGTCTTCTTCTAAAGCACCCCGATAATCGTAATGGTCCGTCAGTTCGAACCAGCGGCCGGGTTGCAAACGGGCACAATCCCCGGTGGCTTGGAATCGATGAGCTTGGGATTCGAGTGCTTCCATGCGCAACCGGGCCAGGGCAGCGCCATGTTGCGAGTCCTTGAAACCATAGGCGCCAGCGTATTCATAGACTTCCAGCGAAGGAATAGTACCTTGATCGTTGAGGGTAGGCGTGGCCGCCCATTGCGGCGTGGGATTTTTGAAGTCGAAGCTGCTGTGCGTATAGGCGGTTGATGCCAAATGACGGATCGGCGACCACTCGGCGATGGCGTCGCCGTCATCCAGCGTCTTGCTGTCGTGATAACGGACGTGCGGATTGGCATCGATGGCTTCGGCCAGTTGCGAATCATCACTGAGCACCAGCGTATGTCCATCAGGGCGGTGTTCGTACCAATAATGCCAACCGCGATCTTCCCAACGGCGTTGCAGGTAGTTGTAATCCGATTCCTGCCATTGGGTCGCTAGGGTCAACGGCGCATCGGCGCCGTTGATCCGTATTTCATAATCCGCTAATGGGTAATCTTTGAAAATCTCGGCAGTCTGGTCGCTAATGGTTTTGTCGTGGAACAGATAATTGTCTTGACGCAGCTTGAGGAACGCCAACCAGGGACCCAGCCGCATGCGATAAGTAGCTAAACCGCCATCGGTACCGACGCGACGAAACTCGAAAACATAGCCGTTGAAATAACGTAATCCGCCATCCTTTTGAACCAGCTCGACGCAGACCATTTTGCCGATCACGTCCTGCGAGGCAATTGAGGCATCGTTGGAAAGCACGGTGACGGAGAACTGGAAATCCCGCGATAACTCTTCGGTGGCTTGTAGCTGCTCAGGAACGAGCTGTGCCGCTGGGCCATCTTCCCGCGGGAAGTACAGGCGCATCAGGCGATCGTTTTGCTCGAACAGCGCCAGAGTGGTCTGAAGGGCGGAATAGCGGTCCGTCATGGCAAGTTCCTTGGGGGGGATGGCAACAGCGCATCAGGCGGTGAACCATTTAAAAAGGCGGCTCTGAAAGGAACGCTGGCGTTGGTGCGATGGAAAGAAGCGTGAGGCGCTGAGGGAGCGTATTTCGACATGAGCAGTTTGAAATGAAACCATACCGCATGTGTCGACATCGGCACGCACAAAACGGTATTTCAGACAAGTGCAAATTCCAACGGCGTGACGCTCGGCCTGATGCCTGCTTTTGTCAATTCCGCGTATTCCAATATCTCCTGAAGATTAAAATCACCCGAAAAACTGGCATCGAACTTTTGCCTTGCTCCGCAAGCAATCCTCACCATTGCACCAAACCGGCGATCAGAGAACCTTACGGAGATCAATGCGAAGTGAAAACCGATGTCAGATACGTCAATGGCGTTGGATAGCCATGCCGTCCCTGCGTGACTACTCAGAATCATGTCGCCATTAGGATAGATTTCAAGCTTTGCAGAGCGAGACTCGCTTAGAGCTTGACTTGCCATATCGTTTTGCTAATACGCCGATATGACCGCGTTTCGCAACGCGGTTTCGAACCCTGTTTTTTGTCTCGTGTCCATTTCATTTCATCCTTTAAGGGGAAGTGTCAGCGGCCAAGTTGTCCAGGCTTGGTCACGTGCGCGGATGACCCATTGGTAATCATGTGCTGCTGATGGACGCCATCATCTATGGTCCGGTCACGTCTTGGTATCAGGATAAATCCCATTTCTTTGTAGGATTTTTCTGACAAGCCTGTGTGAGTGACTTACGCTTGTTGAACAATGATGGGTGTTGACTTCACGGCAATGCACGGTGCTGGCGAAAAGCTAGGGCGATATTTATTCACGGGTCAATTCGGAGTCTAAATGATTCGCCTACTCAAACATTAGGCAAGCGAATCTTCGAAAATACTGCATTTTCTACCGTGTACTGTGATGCCCTAAAGCGGCAATGCTTGACGGTTATGAAAGGCGTGACCGGGTGAGCAATATGCTTGATTTAACAAATATATCGTTGTAAATAAATATGCCGATCCTGATGATACGGTCGGATCACATTGACGTGCCTTCTTCTTTTTGTGGACTGTTGAAACAGGTCGGCGACGGTTTGCGGCGGGAGATCGAACGGAATCTGGCCGAGCGCGGGTTGGGGCTCAATTTCAACCAGTGCATGGTACTCAGGACGTTGATGTTGTCGGGACCCTGTACGGCGATCGAAATCGCACAGGCGATTGACCATACTCCTGGCGCAGTGATGCGTCTGTTGGACAAGTTGGAGGCGCGAGGCTGTTTGCACCGGAAGCCGCATGGGCGGGACCGCCGGGCGCTGCGGATCGTGTTCCGCAGGAGGGCGTGCGTTGGGCAGGAGGGCGCGCGCATGCGTCGAGAAAGCAGTGATGCGGGTCGAAGGAACATTCGATGCCGGAGAATGGGGGAAATTGCTTATGCTATTGACCCGGGCCCGGGATTCGCGGCGTGATTGACAGAACGTATATGTCTCCTGTGTTTCTGTTTACCGTTATGAGATCGACGACGAACGCCGGGTACTCCACCGTGGTCCATGTCTCCGGGTATCCGGGGATTCCTGTTCCCACGGTCGGGCGTTGCCGTTTTTCCACCGACACCGCCGGCGGTTTTGCCGGCATTCCGTTTCTCGGGGGATATTCATGAGTTCGCCCGATGTTTCCTCAGTGCCTCCTTCATCTCACGACCGGCGCCGGCGATGGTTGTTGCAAGGACTATTGCTATTGCTGATCGTTTTGGCGCTGGTGCTGAGCGTTTGGTATTTTTCGATCGCGCGTTGGTATGAGCATACCGATAATGCTTACGTACAGGGCAATATGGTGCAGATCACCCCGTTGATTGAAGGCACGGTGATCAGTATCGAAGCAGAAGACGGAATGCGGGTGGAGCGCGGACAGTTATTGATCCGACTGGACCCTGCCGATACCGAAGTAGCGTTGCAGCAGGCACAGGCCGATCTGGCGCGTACCGTAAGGCAGGTGCGAGGGATGTATCGGAGTGTACGCGGCGCGCAAGCCGACCTGGTCGTTCAGCAAGCGGCGTTGGAGCGCGCGCGCGCCGATTTCGAACGGCGGCGCGGGCTTTCGACCAGTGGTGCGATTTCTTCGGAGGAAATGGCGCACGTGCGGATCACGTTGAAAGCGGCGGAAGCGTCCGTCGACAGTTCCCGCGAGCAATATGAGCGCAACAAGGCATTGATCGATGATACGGTGATTGCGGATCATCCTGATGTGCTGGCGTCCGCGGCGCGATTGCGGCAGGCGTTCTTG
>JAITWP010000279.1 GCA_031285365.1 Azoarcus sp. | reverse complement strand
ACCGGTCAGCCCTGGCATCCGCAGCTTGAAATGATCGCCCGCGCGCTCACGAGTCACCGTGACGGCGTGGCCTGGGTGATGCGGCGCAGGACGCAGGCCGAAATGGATCAACTGGTGCGGGAAGCGGGATTCGAGAAAATCGCGCAGAGAATCGATGAATGGGGGATTTTCAGCGTCTCGCTTGCACGACGAACGGGCAAATGAACCTTCCTCCACACATGGTCGAAGACGCCCATTGGTTCCGCAAAGCCTTTGTACGAGGAATACTCTGGCTTCTTTTTCTCGCGCCATTTTTCTTTCTGACCTACGGTTTCGCCAATCAGCATGGCGCCCGGATGGACGCCGCGCACGGAGTAGGAAGCCTGGTTTTCGACTGGGAGCACAGCATTCCCCTGTGGCCCTGGACGATCATCCCGTATTGGTCGATCGACCTGCTCTACGGTTTCGCGTTTCTCTGCTGCCGCAACAAGGCGGCGACAAACCGTCTCGCCTTCCGGCTGTTGAGCGCGCAGTTGATCTGCATCGCCTGTTTCTTCCTGTGGCCGTTACGGTTCACGTTCGAGCGTCCGGCTTTGGAGGGGGTGTTCGGCACGCTTTTCAACGCGCTGACGAGTTTCGATTTGCCCTACAATCAGGCCCCTTCGCTTCACATCGCCCTGCTCGTCATCATCTGGTGGCAATTCGCCACGTTTTCGACCGCGCGCGCCGTGCGGTGGGTGATCCACATCTGGGCGCTGCTGATCGCCCTCTCGGTGCTCACCACCTGGCAACATCATTTCATCGACATTCCGACGGGACTCGCTGCGGGTCTCCTTTGCCTCTGGCTCTGGCCATCGTCCGGCAATACCCCCCTGAAGAGGGCTGAGATGTGCCGCCCTGCCCTCGCCCTGCGCTATTTCCTCGGTGCGGTGTTGTTCCTTGCTGCCGCAATCGCTTTGGGCGGCATCGGCCTGCTTCTCTGCTGGCCTGCGCTCTCCCTGGCGCTCGTTGCGTTCAACTACGCATGGGCTGGCGCGGCGGGATTTCAGAAAGAGGAAGGGCGGCACTCGCTCGCGGCAAAGTGGCTTTTCGCGCCCTGCATCCTGGGCGCCTGGATCAACTCGCGGCTCTGGACGCGCCGTTATCCCAACCCCAGTTCGGTGGGCGATGGCATCTGGCTTGGGCGGCTTCCCACGGCGCGCGAATTCGCCGCCTGGGCAAAGCAGCACGAAGGCAAGGTTGCGCTCTTCGATCTGACGGCCGAACTGCCCGCGCCCAACCTTCCCGCCGGGGCCGTCTACAATGGCATGCCCTGTCTCGACCTCGTGCCTGTCCCTGCACCGTCCCGGCAGGAAGGCAATCTGCTGGAGGCCGTACAACGATTGAGCGCCCTGAAACGCGCCAACCCGGATGGCGAAATATGGGTCGCATGCGCCCTGGGCGTATCGCGCAGCGCCAGCGTCGTGGCAGCCTGGTTGTGTTCCACGACAAACGCCAGCGTCCAGGATGCCGTGGAAAAGATCCGGCGGGCGCGTCCGCAAATAATGATTGGTCAAAACAGCATTGCGTACATCGAGGAATTTTGTTCGCGGGACCCCCACCATGTTTGAGAAAATCCTGGCATCCCTCTTCTGTGGCGCCATCAGGACATTGACCGGCGTGCGGGCAATCTGGCGCGGCGCACAACCCGAAACGCGGGCGCGCGTCTATTACGCCAATCACCGCAGCCACGGCGATTTCGTCCTCATCTGGGCAATACTGCCTCCGGCGCTCAGGGTTCTCACCCGACCGGTTGCGGCCGCTGATTACTGGCTCCGTAACCGCCTGCGACGCTACTTGATCCAGCATGTGTTTCGCGGCGTGCTCATCGACCGGAACGTGAAACGTGGCGATGACCCCATCGGCGCCATGCTCGGATCGCTTGCGGCGGGCGAATCGCTGATCGTGTTTCCCGAAGGCACACGCAACCAGGGCGACAGCATCATGCCCTTCAAGCCTGGGATTCATCATCTGGCAGTGAAGCGCCCCGAGACCGAATTCGTCCCGGTCTGGATCGAAAACCTTGGTCGCGCCATGCCCAAGGGAGGAATGATGGTCGTGCCGCTTCTGTGTACAGTAACGATCGGCACACCGATCTCGCTTAAAACGGGCGAACTCCGCGCGGATTTTCTTTCCCGCTGCCAGAACGCCCTGCTCGCCCTGGAACCTGCCGAGTGAATCGAACATGACTGCCCTGGATCTTTCTCCGTCGCATACCTTGTTGTTCCTTTTCGCGGGAATTGCCGGATTTCTCCTCGTCGCCAGCCTCATCGGCCTCATCCTGCGCGCACGCCTGCCCGAAGGACGAACAAACCCCGTCATCCTCAACCTGAACGCCCGCATCAACGCCTGGTGGGTCATGGTGCTTGTTCTGGCGCTGGCATTCTGGGCCGGGAACACGGCAGTCATCGTGCTTTTCGCCTTCATTTCCTTTCAGGCGCTACGCGAATACATCTCGGTCACCTACACCCGGCGAGGCGACTACCGGGCGCTTCTCTGGTGCTTTTTCTTTTTCCTGCCCCTGCAATACTGGCTGATTGCCAAAAACTGGTATGGCCTGTTCTCGATCCTGATACCGGTCTACGCCTTCCTGCTGCTTCCCATCTCATCGACGCTCGGCGCAGACACGACACGCTTTCTCGAACGTGCGGCCAAGGTGCAATGGGGGTTGATGATCTGCGTCTACTGCCTCTCGTATGTGCCTGCGCTGCTGCTGCTCGACATTCCCGGTTTCACCGACCGCAATCTGCAACTGATCGTCTTTTTGCTGCTTACCGTCCAGTCGAGTGACGTATTCCAGTACGTGTGGGGCAAGCTTCTGGGACGCCGCAAACTCGCCCCGGAGATTTCCCCCTCGAAAACGCTGGAAGGTCTCGTCGGCGGCGTGCTGACCTCGACCGCCGTAGGCGCGGCGCTCTGGTGGATTACGCCATTTACCTGGTGGCAGGCCGCGCTGATCGCGCTCACGATCAACATGCTCGGGTTTTTCGGGGGTTTTGTGCTCTCGGCCATCAAGCGCGACCGGGGCATCAAGGATTGGGGCAACCTGATCGAAGGCCACGGTGGAATGCTTGATCGCGTCGACTCGGTGAGTTTTTCCGCACCGATCTTTTTTCATATTGTTCGGTATTGGTGGGTGTGACCTACCCTCTCCCGCTCCTTCGGGGCGCCCTCTCTCACAAGTGGGAGAGGGGTTCCGAGGGCAGTTACATTCCGAATCGCAGGAAGTCCGAAAGCCGTTTTGAGTTCGCTTTTGCCATAGAACATTTGCAATGAAATTAGCGCGTCCAAAAATTTCATCGCAAAGAACTTTCAAATAGTGTGCCTCGTTGTCATCGACAGTGATCCACAGCGAACCATCTTCCGAAAGCAAACGCTTGATAATCTCCAGCCGGTCCCGCATCAACCCCAACCAGATCGAATGCTCCAACCCATCGTCGTAGTGCGTAAACGCGCTGCCGGTGTTATACGGCGGGTCGATGAA
>JAITWP010000275.1 GCA_031285365.1 Azoarcus sp. | reverse complement strand
CATATAGACGGGTGGAGCGTTGCAGGCGTTCGAAAAAACCTGCCATCCCGCGTACATCGAATCCCGCCGCTTCCAGCGTTTGCAGGCCGATCCGGTCGGCCTCACGTTCAAAATCGCGTGAATAGGCCAACTGCGCCTGTTGCGCCCCGGCAACCCCGCTAACCACCGCGGCTTCGGCCACCCTTGAGTCGCCTGCCGCAATCGCTGCCAGTATGGAAGCCAGCATCACAACCATCGCCTGTTTCTGTTTGCCGACGAGTTGCGCAATATGCCGTTGCGTGACATGCCCGATTTCGTGCCCGAGCACCCCGGCCAGTTCCGACTCGGACTGCGCCGCGAGAATCAGCCCGGAATGCACGCCGATATAGCCGCCCGGCAGGGCAAAGGCGTTGAGCATGCCATTCTTGATCACGAAAAATTCAAATGCACGCCCAGGATCATCACTTGCCGCAACCAGCCGCTGCCCCAGGCGGTTGATGTATTCCTCGACCTCCGGGTCATTGAGCCAGGAGGGATCCCTGCGCACTTCGCGCATGATCTCCTCGCCCAACTGCCGTTCCTGCGCAGAGGAAAGATCATCCACCCCCACTTCGCCCAGATTGGGCAAATTGTGCGCAGACGTGCTGAACGTGACCCCGTAGAAAAATACGAAAACGAAAGTGAAAAATAGGCGCATGATCCGGCACATCATACCGCCTCATGGTCAACATGAGGCAGCGCATGAAAGATAAGTGGAGGCAAACCGTAATGAACAAGCTGCGTGGTGTCAATCTTGGGAATTGGTTGCTGCTCGAAAAATGGATGAAACCGAGTCTTTTCACGGGACTGGAGGCCACCGACGAAACAACCTGGTGCGCCGAACTGGGCAGTGCCGCAAGCGAAAAACTGCGAGCGCACTGGGATAGCTTCATCACTTATGAAGATTTCGCCTGGATCGCCGAGCGCGGGCTGAACGCGGTACGCATTCCGATCGGGCACTGGATTTTCGGCCCTGATTATCCATACCACCCCAAATACGGAACCAATCCCCATCCTTTCGTCACGGGCGGGATCGACGTGCTCGACCGCGCCCTGGATTGGGCGGAAAAACTCGGACTCAAAGTGATGATCGACCTGCACGCCGCCCCCGGATGTCAGAACGGGTTCGACAACGGCGGCATCAAGGACGTGGTGGAATGGCACACAAAAGAAGAGTATCTGGAACATTCGCTCGCAGTGCTTGAATGCCTGGCGGGACGCTACCGTGCACATTCGGCGCTCTTTGCCATCGAAGTACTGAACGAACCTCGGTGGGACGTTCCTACTGACTACCTCAAGCGGTATTACCTCGCCGCCTATGATCGCATCCGCAAGCACTGCCCGCCCGAGCGTGTGGCGGTGGTCTTTCACGACGGTTTCCGCTCCTACCGCGAGTTTCTGGGTTTCATGCAGCCACCGCTCTGGCGGAACGTGATTTTCGACTACCACCGTTACCAGTGTTTCGAGCGCCACGACATCGACTCCGACATCTTCGAGCACATGCACAAAGCCGGTGGACAATGGCGCGACGAAGCGGACTCAATCAACGCGGCGCTTGGACTGCCGGCAATTTGCGGCGAATGGAGCCTGGGCCTCGATCTCAAGGTCGTCTCACTATGGGCCGAAGGGCCATATAACCACGCGCTCGAAGGCATGGACTTTTTCCAGCAGGACGTCGCCAGCCGGGGCTACGCGGCGGCGCAGCTTCTGTCCTTTGAAAAACTCTTCGGCTGGTTTTTCTGGAGCTACAGAACCGAAACCACCCCGGCCTGGTGCTTCCGGGACTCGGTTGAACGCGGCTGGCTGCCAGCGAAGTTCGGCAACGAATGAACGGATAACGAGCAAAATATACCAACAAAATTTATTCATTCATTCTGTTGACATATTCTTTAATAATATTTATTTTACGTACTCCTTCAATCAACGAGGAGTATCGTCATGCGCCGTTTCCTTCGCTCCCTGTTTCTTTCGCTGGTCTTGTGCCCATTTGCCGTAATGGCGCTGGAGCCGGTCAACATCAACACTGCCGATGCGGCAGCCTTGCAACAGATCAACGGTATTGGCGCTTCCAAAGCCCAGGCCATCATTGAATACCGCACAAAAAACGGTCCATTCGCCACAACCGATGACTTGACCAAGGTGCCGGGCATCGGGGAAAAATCATTGGTACGTCTGAAGCCGCAAATTACGGTAGGAACGGCAACTACTGCTCCGACATCTACGGCCAAGGCCAAGGGAAGCAAGGCGAAGTAAGGGGGTTGAGCCCCCAAAGCCGTAACGCCCGCAGCTCTGGTAAGGGGTTGCGGACGTCACCGCTCCCTCCGTCATCCGCGCTACGCGCGGCTGCCACCTCTCTCTTGTGAACTGACCCTGCTGCCCTAGCTTACCGCGTCACAACTCGGCTCCAGGCTGCCGCCCTCATGGGCATGCCCTTCCATCTGCTTCACGACCCTGGCCAGTTCGTTGCCGATTTTTTCCAGCAGATCAGGGCGTCGCCGCGCGAGCGCGCTGGCCCAGCGGGCGAACTCTGCGTTGACATCAGACTGGGTACGTACATCTGTGAGATTGATGCCGAGTGTCAGTAACTTGTCGGTCTCGGCTTTTGAAAATTTGACACGATTATTCAAGCGCAACATATATCGTCGGTCCTTTAGCGTCTTGCACAAGGCAGGCAACAACCCTGCACGAAATTTTTACTGATACCTAAAAAAGCCCCTTCATTTCCCTAAAAACCGCGCAAGCAGGTGCGGTAAGCCGATGCCTGCACCGGAAGGCTTCCCCACTCCAACGGGACAAATCGGAATGGCCGTAACCTGCTACCGAGTTTACGGCTCAAACGTTTGGGGCACCATACGTAGACTCCCTACCACCACCGTGCAATATTTCCTTCCTGTGGAGGGGAATTCTTCTGCTCTCTCGTCACGACCCCAGGACACGATAAAAAGTCACCCCGCGGTAGCAGGGCCGATCCCCCAGCCAGGTATCCACGCGCTGTTTGAGCGTTCCAACATCGGGGAGCGGCGCATCCGGTGAAAAATACGCCTCGATCTCGACCTGCCCATCGAGATAGTGCAGTTGGAGCCGATGGAGCGGAAGGCACTCACCAATGAGCGAGGCAAGATCGGCAAGCACGGCGGTACGATCCGGGAGTCGTACAGCGTGTTCGTCGAAAATCCATCCCATGTCGTCGTCCTCGGTATCGATGTGAACGAGCACTTCGCCGATGTCAGGATGCGCCCGGTGCACGGCCACCAATACACTCTCCGATATGTAATGCCCCTCTGAAACCGTGATCCGGGGATCGACCTGGACGTGCGCGTCACACAACACACGGTGAGCCATGCGACGGGTACGCAGGTCGTGGAGTCCTGCAACCCCCGGCGTATCGTTGATGGTTTGCCGCAGTCGGTTGAGCTCTTCCTTGGGCAGGCCGGTGTCGATCAGTTCGCGCACCGCACGCCAGCTTTGCAGGGCGCCTGTACGCAGGATGATGAAACCGACTACGGCAGCCGCCAGCGGTTCCAGAAAGGGATAACCGGCCAGACTGCCACCGATGCCAATGGTCACCACCAGTGTCGAAGCGGCATCCGATCGGGCGTGCCAGGCGTTGGCCTCCAGCATGGGCGATTTCAGGCGACGACCGCCTGCGAGCGTATAGCGGAACAGAGCTTCCTTCCCCAGCAGCGTGACGAGTGCCATCACGAGCGCCGCCGGATGCACTGGAGGCTGATCTCCCATCGCTTGCAGCCGCATGCCGGATACCCACAAAAACCCGATGCCCACCACCACGAGCGAGACGCCGAGAACCAGCGTCGCAATCGTTTCGATGCGCCCGTGACCGTAGGGATGATCAGTGTCGGCAGGGTTTGCGCTCTGTTTGCCGGCGGCCAGCACCATGAAATCCGCGAACAGATCCGAGAGGGTGTGCATGGCGTCGGCCACAAGGCTGAAAGCATTGGCCAACAAACCGACGATGATCTGCCCGACAGTCAGGACAGAATTGACGGCAACCCCCACCAGCGTGACATTCCGGACGGAACGCGCGCGCGAGACGACACTCTCGGCCTGGGACGAAGATGGAGACATAGAACGAGTATCAAGCGATATACTTAAAAAACTCTTTGATTCTAGACTAAATTCCCATGCCAACGCTCACAGCCCTGCTCAATCTCGCTCACCAGCGCGCCGCCGAACTCTATCTACCCTACCAGGGCGCGCTCACCCCCGCCGAAGCTCATCAGGTCTGGCGGCTCGCCCCTGGGGCGAAGCTCATCGACGTCCGCTCCAACGCCGAACGGCACTTCGTGGGCTACATACCGGGCACAGTCAACCTGGAATGGCAGCTCTGGCCCAGCGGACAAGTCAATGCCAGCTTCCTGACGCAACTGCGTCAGGCAGTCGATCCCGAGTCGCTGGTCATGTTCATTTGTCGCGGCGGAGGTCGTTCCGACAAAGCGGCGCGACTGGCCACGCAGTCCGGCTACAACAACTGCTACAACGTTCTCGAAGGTTTCGAAGGGCCGCCCGATGCCAACAAACAACGCGGACGCATCGGCGGCTGGAAATTCTCCAACTTGCCTTGGGAGCAGGAATGAACAACACCGACCCGCGGGCAATGAACACGGTTCAAGGATTCGAGCTTTTTGCCGCGCTCTCCGACGAGCAGGCCGAAGCGCGCATCATCGAGGCACGCGCACGCCTTGGTAAGCGCGTTGTGCTTCTCGCTCACCACTACCAACGCGACAGCGTTTATCGCCACGCCGACTTCACCGGCGATTCGCTCAAACTTGCGCGTCTGGCGGCGAGCACGGACGCGGAATTCATCCTCTTTTGCGGCGTGCATTTCATGGCGGAGGTGGCCGACATCATGTCGCGCCCGGAACAGACTGTCATCCTGCCCGATCTTGCCGCAGGCTGTTCGATGGCCGACATGGCCAATCTGGAGAAAGTGGAACGCTGCTGGTTTGAGCTCACCAACACGCTCAGCACGCCGGACACGCGGATCACACCCGTCACCTACATCAACTCCGCCGCCGATCTCAAGGCTTTCTGCGGTGAGCACGGTGGTATCGTCTGCACCTCCACCAATGCCCCCTCAATCATCGACTGGGCGCTGACGCGGCGCGAAAAAGTCCTGTTCTTCCCCGATCAGCACCTCGGCCGCTGGACAGGCTACAAAAAAGGTATCCCGCTCGACCAGATGGCGGTATGGGATCCCGACCTCGAAAACGGCGGCCTGACGACAAAGGAAATCGAACACGCCCGCATCCTGCTCTGGAAGGGGCATTGCTCCGTGCACCAGATGTTCCAGGTCGAACACATTCGAAACTGGCGCGCACACCATCCGGACGGTTTCGTGATTTCGCACCCCGAATGCAATCTCGACGTGTGCCGGGAGTCCGATCACGTCGGTTCCACCGAATTCATTATTGAGACTGTTGCTGCCGCACCGTCTGGTACGCACTGGCTGGTCGGAACTGAGTTGAACTTGGTCAACCGCCTCGCAGAACGACTCGAACCACAGGGTAAAGTTGTCAAATTCATGTCTCCCACTGTGTGCATGTGCCCGACCATGATGCGCATCGACCCACAACATCTGGCCTGGACGCTGGAAAACCTCGCCAACGGCAACGTATTGAACCCCATCCGGGTTCCCGCGTATGAAGCCGAACGGGCGCGGACGGCACTCACACGCATGCTGGAGACTTTCTGACCCAGGGGATCGTTGAACGATGCGCGTGACAGCAATTCCCGCCCGACTTCGAGCCTGGGCCAGGGCCAGTGGCGAATGGCTGCACGGCAATACGATCACCCTGCTGGAAAACGGTGAAACCTTTTTCCCCGCCCTGCTGGAAGCCATCGATACTGCGCAGCAGGAAATCCTGCTCCAGACCTACATCTTCGCCACCGACGCCACCGGGCGGCTCGTGGCCGACGCTCTGGCGCGAGCAGCCGCGCGCGGCGTAACGGTGCGGGTGCTCGTCGACGGTTTTGGCGGTATACCCTACATACGCGAACTGATGGATGAACTCAGCGCCGCCGGGGTAGAGACGCTGATCTTCCGGCGCGAACTGCGCCTGCTCTCCCTGCATCGTCAGCGCCTGCGACGGCTGCACCGCAAGGTGGCGGTGATCGACGGGCGTGTCGCGTTCGTCGGCGGCATCAACATCATTGACGACTTCGACGCCGAAGCGCCCGGACATCCGCGCTAGGACTACGCGGTACGCGTCGAAGGGATGCTGCTCAAACCCATCCTGACCTCCTCCCAACGCCTGTGGCGGCAGGTTGCCTGGTCGAGCCTGAAGCTGCGCATCCGAGGGCAGAGCGGTGCTGGCGCACAGTCGCACGCAGTGGGCAACATGCGGGCAGCCTTTCTGATCCGGGACAATCTGCGCCACCGCGCCGACATCGAAAACGCCTACCTCGATGCCATCGCCCGCGCCCGCGAAGAAATCGTGCTGGCCAATGCCTATTTCTTTCCGGGCCTCCGCTTTCGCCACGCCCTGCTTGCGGCAGCGGCGCGGGGAGTAAAAATCACCCTGCTGCTCCAGGGCGTAGCCGATCATCCGCTCATGCAATATGCCACGCGCGCGCTCTACCCGATTTTCCTGGAAAACGGTATTCGTCTGTTTGAATACCAGCGCAGTATCCTGCACGCCAAAGTAGCGGTCATCGACCGACATTGGGCAACAGTAGGATCGAGCAACATCGATGTCCTCAGCCTGATGCTGGCGCGCGAGGCCAACGTGGCCGTCATTGACGATAAATTCGCCGCCACGCTTGCGGAAAGCATCGGCACCGCAATGCGTGACGGCGCGGTAGAACTGCACCGCGAAGATTGGGCGCGGCAGCCGCTCATCCGGCGCATGTTGTGCTGGCTGGCTTACGAGGCTGTGCGTCTGCTGGCAGGCATAGCGGGAGTCAAGAGCGACTGAACTCCGGCGCGACCAGTTGCAGGACTCGGGGAACTCGCCCCATCTTCCAGTTGCCAAGCGCCCATGCCCACACCTCACTGACAGAAGCTCCATTTAACTCATCGGATGGATTCTGTCCAAGAAAACCCAGTGCGCAGATCAGCACACTTGAGGAAGAACCTTCGTCAACGGCCCGCGCCAGCGTCTGCTTGGAGAGCTTTTCCCCGGCGACGTTCGTTGCCACCGGCAAGTGCGCGTAGGCCGGAACAGGCAGGCCGAGCAGTTTCTGGAGATGAATCTGGCGTGCAGTCGAACCGAGGAGATCCGCCCCGCGCACCACATGGGTCACACCCTGTTCGGCATCGTCAACGACCACGGCAAGCTGGTAAGCAAACATCCCATCGGCGCGGAACGCCACGTAATCCCCCACGTCGTGGAAGAGATCTTCTTCCTGCCAACCCTGGACGGCATCCTCGAACCGGATCGTTCCCTCTGCCCTGACCCGCCACGCCCGTGGCTTCGAGTCCGGCGGCAGGCCGCCTCGGCAGGTGCCGGGATAACGCAGGGAACCGTCGCGGGCAAGCGCGGAATCCGGTACTTCCGCCAGTTCGCGCCGGGAGCAGGCGCAGGGGAAAACATGCTCGGCCGCCTTGAGCCGTTCCAGCGCGGCACCGTAAGTTCCGGTGCGGCGGCTCTGCCACAGAACTTCTCCGTCCCATTCAAAACCGAAACGCTCAAGCGTGGCAAGGATCGCCTCGGCCATACCGGGCACGGCGCGCGGAATATCGACATCCTCGATGCGCACGAGCCAGCGCCCCCCGTGGCAACGGGCTTCGAGCGCGCTGCCCAGCGCGGCAACGAGGGAGCCGAAATGCAGCGGGCCGCTCGGCGTCGGGGCAAAGCGGCCCACATAAAGGGAATCAGATGAAGTCGAATGTCCTCTCAACGCGCCGGAGCCAGCAAGGTGCGCATCTTCTGCATGGCGCGTGCCTCGATCTGACGGATGCGTTCGGCGGAGACGCCGTATTCGGAAGCGAGTTCGTGCAGGGTGGCGGCATCATTCTCGGCAAGCCAACGTCGTTCCACGATGTCGCGGCTGC
Source organism: Azoarcus sp. (assembly GCA_031285365.1). Lineage (GTDB taxonomy): Bacteria > Pseudomonadota > Gammaproteobacteria > Burkholderiales > Rhodocyclaceae > WRNU01. The sequence goes on along the minus strand of JAITWP010000275.1, from coordinate 1,314 downwards.
GCGCGTCGAGACTGCCGAGCGCCTCTCGCAAACCTTCGTCCTGGAGGCGAGCGTACTGGGCTTTCTCGATTACGGCGGAAGGCTCGGCGTGTGGGTCGGGCAAATAAGCGATGGGCGCAAAATGCTCGTCCTCATCGTCATTGCCTCCCTCCAGCGGGATCTCGCGGCCACAGAGCCGGGTTTCCATCTCGACCACCTCTTCGGGCTTGACGCCGAGACGAGCAGCAATCGAATGCACTTCCTCGCGGTTCAGGGTGGAGCTGTCCTGCTTCATGCTGCGCAGGTTGAAGAACAGTTTGCGTTGCGCCTTGGTGGTAGCGATTTTCACCAGCCGCCAGTTACGCACGATGAACTCATGGATTTCGGCCTTGATCCAGTGGATTGCAAACGACACCAGCCGCACGCCGCGAGTGGGGTCGAACCGTTTGACCGCTTTCATCAGGCCAATATTGCCTTCCTGGATCAGATCAGCATGCGGCAATCCATAGCCGAGATAGCCACGCGCGATGGACACCACCAATCGCAAGTGCGACACGATCAACTGCCGGGCCGCGTCGAGGTCGCCTTGCTCCTTGAGGCGCGTAGCCAAGTCTATTTCTTCCTGTTCGGTAAGCATGGGCAGGCAATTGACCGAGCCAATGTACTGGTCAATGCTGCCAACAGCGTAGGGAACGGGAAACGACAGAGCTTGATGCATGGGTGAAGAACCTCCTTGGGCCGGTATATTAGCACTCCATGGACGAGAGTGCTAACGCACATTATTCACAAGTTGCATGCATGAAGGGGGCTTACGCCCCCCCTTCAATCACATCCCGGCCCACTACCGTCCGCTCAACCTTTTATCGCCCCGCCCGGAATTTTCTCCGGGCTTATCCGGCGAAGAAGATTTCTGTCCGCGCTGGGCCTGCACTCCTGAACGGTCAGACGGTTGAGCGGATTGCCTTGATGACTGCGCAGCAGATGCCGGTCTCGACTCTGACGGACGTGCACTGACAGGCTGCCTCTGCTCCGACGGACGCGCCATTCCCGGAGAACTCGTTGGCTTCTGTTCCGACGGACGAGCCACCCCTGGTGAACTCACCGGCCCCTGTTTCGATGGGCGTGCCACCCCCGGTGAACTCGTCGGCCTCTGTTCCGACGGACGTACCACTCCCGGAGAACTCGTTGGTCTTTGTTCCGCCGGCCGTGCTACCCCCGGAGAACTCGCCGGCCCCTGTTTCGACGGGCGCGCCACCCCCGGAGAACTCGTTGGTCTTTGTTCCGGCGGCCGTGCCACCCCCGGAGAACTCGTTGGCTTCTGTTCCGACGGACGTG
>JAITWP010000273.1 GCA_031285365.1 Azoarcus sp. | reverse complement strand
CCTTCCGCTTGCAGGCTTTGACGGCCTGCGTCCGAGATTTGTACGGGCGAGGCGGTATTTTCCCTGCCGGGGGAGAGTCCGTTTGCCGCACCGGGATTCGAGTTCCGATTCGAGAATGTGAGGGATTCCTGAACCCTGCTTTCCTGGGTGGCGAAATGCGAGGTGGCAAATTCGAGTTTGGAGTGAGTGATAATCATGGCAGTCGTCCGGTTCCATTGCCCTCCTACGGCATGCGGACGGTTTTCTTGAGAGGGTAGAATCACGCGATATTGCCACTGACTGGTTTAAGGATATGGTTGCCGATACCCTGATTGCCGCAGCCCGTGAATTGTCTGCCACGCTTGGAAAAATGCGCTTCGCTCCGCCGGTGACGCATGTTTACGACCCGCTCGATTACGCCTGGAACATCCATGAGCGTTATCTGCGCCGTTATGGAGACGGTCCCAAGCGGGTCATTTTTCTGGGCATGAATCCGGGGCCATTCGGCATGGTGCAGACCGGCGTGCCCTTTGGCGAAGTGGCCGCCGTGCGCGACTGGCTTCAACTCGAAGGGCCGGTCAATCCACCGGAACGGGCGAACCCGAAGCGTCCCGTCGAAGGCTTTGCCTGCACGCGCTCGGAAGTGAGCGGGCGGCGCTTGTGGGGGTTGTTTCGGGAACGGTTCGGGACGGCGGATGCGTTCTTCGCGGAGCATTTCGTTGCCAATTACTGCCCGCTTGCCTTCTTCGACGGGGGGCGCAATCTCACGCCGGACAAGCTCCCGGCGGCGGAACAGGAACCGCTGCTGGCGGCCTGCGACAAGCATCTGCGCGAGCTGGTGGCGGCGCTTGCGCCGCAATGGGTGATCGGCGTTGGCGGGTGGGCCGAGGCGCGGGGGATCAAGGCGTTGGACGGGGTGAAGATTGGGCGCATCCTGCATCCGAGTCCGGCCAGTCCGGCGGCCAACCGTGGCTGGTCAGAGGCGGCGAGTCGACAACTGGCCGAACTGGGCGTGTGGGCGAATTGAATCAGGAACGAATGATCTGATGCAGAATCGGCGATAATCGCGCCCGTCCCGATTCGTGTTGGGTCAATTAACCTGGAGAACACATGAGCGACGAAATTGCCCAGCTTTTCGAGAATAACCGCGCGTGGTCTGATCGTATGCAGGCCGAAGACCCGGCTTATTTTTTGCGGTTGGTGCGGCAGCAATCCCCGGAATATTTATGGATTGGCTGCTCCGACAGTCGCGTACCTGCCAACCAGATCGTCGGTCTCGATCCGGGCGAGGTTTTCGTTCACCGCAATGTCGCCAACGTGGTGGCGCATGACGACCTCAATGCACTCTCGGTCATCCAGTACGCCGTAGATATTTTGCAGGTCAAACATATCCTGGTTGTGGGTCATTACGGTTGCGGGGGAGTCAGGGCCGCGCTCAACGACGAGAAAAACGGTCTTGTCGACAACTGGCTGCGCCATGTGCAGGACGTGCGCGACCGCTTCACCGGGCAACTTGCGCAGGTGGACGATGGTTCATGGCAGCATGATCGCCTGTGCGAGCTCAACGCCATCCATCAGGCGGTCAATATCTGCCAGACCACGGTGCTGCGGGAAGCCTGGCTGCGCGGTCAGGAGGTTGCCGTGCACGCGTGGTGTTACAGCCTGCACGACGGGTTGATAAACGATCTCAAGATTGATGCCCACAGCCGCGAGGAAGCCACCGAGCAGGCCAATAACGCGGCCGCGCGCATGTTCTGGATGGGCAAAAAGCGTCGGCGTAGCGGTGAGAAGCCGGTGTGATTTTCCCCTTCATGGAGGAGTGCCCCAAAGGGCCGGGGTTAATTCCCCTCTATGGAGGGGTGGCCCGAAGGGCCGGGGTGGTTGCGTGGGTACGCTCAGCATCTATTTAATCCTCCTCCTCCTCATGCTGTGATGCGAATGAATAATTGGCAGCCCTGAATCTTGTGTGTTTCGTTGTGGGGAGGTGCGTACTCATGTGACACCCCGCTCTGAATGAGTGCACGCGCGTCCGCGCAACCACCCCGGCCCTTCGAGCCACCCCTCCATAGAGGGGAATACCTACACCTCCAACGGATCCACATCCACCTGCCAGCGCAAGTCATGCGGCGCGGACAGGGCGTGGATGCGCTCCAGCCAGCGCGTGAGAAAGTCCTGGAGCGCGGCGCGGCGGTCGGACTCGATCAATAACTGGGCGCGCTCGCGCCGCGCGAGGCGGGTGATGCGCATCGGCACGGGATCGAAGAGGCGGATCAATGATCCGGCAAGCGGGGCGGCCTCGATCCTGGCCCGACGCAGGAAGTCCACTGCCGCCGCCAGTTCCGGCGCGTCGGCCCGCAGCATGGCCTGATACGAGAACGGCGGAAAATTGGCGGCAAGACGCTGATCGAGTTCCATCCGGGTGAAGGCATCGGTATCGTGCCGGATCAGACAGCGGTAGAGCGGATGCTCCGGATATTCGGTCTGGATCAGGACTTCGCCAGGCAATTGCGCGCGGCCCGCACGGCCTCCGACCTGCATCAACTGCTGGAACAGGCGTTCGGGTGCACGAAAGTCGGCAGCGTGCAGCGAGGCGTCCGCGCCCAGAACACCGACCAGGGTGAGCCGGGGAAAGTCGTGGCCCTTGGCCATCATCTGGGTTCCGACGAGGATGTCGGCCTCGCCTGCAGCAATGCTCGCCAGCAGCGACTCGCGGCGAGCCGGGGTGCGGGCGGCGTCGCGGTCGATCCGCAGCACCCGCGCGGCGGGAAAAAGTTCGGCAAGCCTTGCCTCGATTCGCTGTGTACCGCGCCCGAATGGTTGAACGTCCTTATTGCCGCAACCCGGACAGGCACGGGGAACGGGGCTGACCGCGCCGCAGTGGTGGCAGCGCAATCGCCGGTCGGCAAGGTGGACGACCCGATTGGCCGAGCAATGCGGGCATTGGCTTACCCATCCGCAGGTAGGGCAGGCCAGCACCGGCGCGTAGCCGCGGCGGTTGAGGAACACCAGGCTTTGTTCGCTGCGCTCAAGCCGCGCGGCAAGGGCTTCATGCAGGGGCGGGCTGATGCCCTCGTCGAGGCGACAACGGCGGGTGTCGATGATCCTGATCGCAGGCAGGGCGCTGGCCAGTGCCCTGACAGGCAGCCTCAGGAGGTGGTAACGGTCATTGTGTGCGTGCCTCCAACTCTCCAATGAAGGTGTGGCAGACCCCAGCACCACCGGCACATTGCGCTGACGCGCGCGCCAGACGGCGAGATCGCGCGCCGAATAGCGAACGCCTTCCTGTTGCTTGTAGGAAGCATCGTGCTCTTCATCGACCAGGATCAAACCCAGCCCCGGCAGCGGAGTGAAGACCGCGAGCCGTGTGCCGAGCACGATGTCGACCTGCCCGTCCAGGGCTTGCCTGAAACCGCGCGCCCGTGCGCCCGTGGCAATCCCCGAATGCAGGCTGATGATGCGGGCGGCGGGAAACCGCGCGCGTACCCGTTCCTCCAGTTGGGGGGTGAGCGCGATTTCCGGAACCAGTATCAACACCTGGCCTCCGGCAGCCAGTGTGTCGGCAGTCAGGCGCAGGTAGATTTCGGTCTTGCCGCTGCCGGTGACGCCCGCGAGCAGCCATGCCTTGAACCCGGCGGGGGCGTCGCGCAAGGTTGCCAGGACGTCGGCCTGGGCGGTAGTGAGGGTGGGCAACTCGCCAGTGCGGTGGCGTTCGGAGAGGTCGGTGGCGCGAAGAGCGGGTTTCCTGGTGCTTTTACCCTGAAGCAGTTTCGGCGGCAGCGCTAGCGCGACGACTTCGCCGGGTGGTGCGTGGTAGTAGCGGGCGGTGAATTCAACCAGTTCCATCCAGTCGGACGGCAACCGGGGCACATCACGCTGGATGTGAATGACCGGCTTCAGCCGCGCGGGATCGATTCCGGCTGTTTCGGGCAGAGCCAGGATCAGTCCGTTTTTTTCTCCACGCCCGAACGGAACCCGCACGCAACGGCCAATATCTTCCGTCGTGGCATCTTCGGCCAGATAGTCGAAGGGTTGCGGCAGGGGGACGGGAATTGCTACACGGACGACAGGCATGACGAATGTTTATATTGAAAACCTATGAAAATCAGTGGCTTGACACGAAAATTCGAAAAAAACAATGAGGGTATTTTCAAAAAATTTATTTATTTCAATGGTTTAGCTTAAAAGCTTGAAGGTGATTCGTGTAAACAGAGGTAAGCATCTGCTGCAAAAAGGTGTCTCGGGTTTCCCCACAGTTTCTGTGGATAACTTTGTGGGAAAACCCGGTACAGCCTCCGGCATCCAGCGCCATTGTGACAAATTGCACGTTTTGCCCCATGATGAGGCAAAAAAAAGTTGTTATTAATCATTGTGTTAAGAATTGTCCAAAAACCCTTCAGTCACAATGTGTAACGCAGTGCACAAAAACCCGTCCATGTGTATAAGTCAAGACGGGTTGGGGCGGCATGTCCCGCTGACGGTCGGGGAAGGACGTGATTTGCTATGTATTTTTTCTATCCCGCCGTATTTCCCTGCTATGCGTGTGCACGGCTTCGACCAGCGCGACGACGTTCTCCGGCGGGGTATGCTGCGAGATGCCGTGCCCGAGGTTGAACACATGGCCCGGATGCGGGCCGAAGGCATCGAGCACCTTGCGCGCTTCGGCGGTGACCACTTCCGGTGTGGCGAACAGGACGGCAGGGTCGAGATTTCCTTGCAGTGCAACACGGCCACCGACCTGTTCACGGGCGCGACCGATGTCGATTGTCCAGTCGAGTCCGACCGCATCGAATCCGCTGTCGGCGAGCGCGTCCAGCCAGAGACCGCCGCCTTTGGTGAAAACGATGGCGGGCACACGCTGTCCTTCCCGTTCGCGGATGAGACCTGCGGCGATTTTCTTCAGGTAGGCGAGGGAGAATTCACGCCAGGCAGCGGCGGAGAGCGTGCCGCCCCAGGAGTCGAACACCATCACGGCCTGTGCGCCGGATTCGATCTGGGCATTCAGGTAAGCCGTGACGGCTCGCGTGTTGACATCCAGGATGTGGTGCATGAGATCGGGACGGCTGTAGGCCATGGTCTTGACGGCCCGGTAGTCGTCGCTCGATCCGCCCTCGACCATGTAGCAGGCGAGAGTCCATGGGCTGCCCGCAAAACCGATCAGTGGCACGCTGCCGTCGAGCGCCCGACGGATTTCGGCCACGGCGTCCGTCACGTAGCGCAGTTCGCCGTGAGGGTCGGGTACGGAGAGGTTGCGGATGTCCTGTTCCTGAGTGAGCGGGCGCTCGAATTTTGGGCCTTCGCCTTCTGAAAAATACAGGCCAAGCCCCATCGCGTCCGGGATGGTCAGAATGTCCGAGAAGAGAATGGCGGCATCCAGATCGAAACGCGCCAGAGGTTGCAGGGTGACTTCGCAGGCGAGCGTCGGGCTCTTGCACAGCGCGAGAAAGTTGCCCGCGCGTTTGCGGGTTTCGCGGTATTCGGGCAGGTAGCGCCCCGCCTGACGCATCAGCCAGAGGGGAGTGTATTCGGTGGGTTCGCGCAGCAGTGCACGCAGGAAAGTATCGTTCTTGAGGCGGCTCAATGTAGGCTCCAGGGGAAAGCGGATTTTGGATTTGCGAGAAAGGCGTGAGGGGCGACATTATCACCTGTCTGTCTGGTCACGGGGAGATCCTGGCGCTGTTCACGATGCGTTGACTCTGTTGTCCGTGCGTTATATCCTCCCGAATCTTTGTGGAAGACCCGTCGTAGTCAGCCACAAGCCGGAATAAACCGCCGAGGCGGCCCGTGCTGGGCTGCCTCGGTTTTTTGGGAATTCTCAAGCATGCCGACAATCAATCAGCTCGTTCGCAAGCCGCGCCAGGTGGAAGAGGCCAAGAGCAAGGTGCCCGCGCTCGACGCGTGCCCGCAGAAACGCGGTGTTTGCACCCGTGTCTACACCACGACGCCGAAAAAACCGAACTCCGCGTTGCGTAAGGTCGCCAAGGTGCGCCTGACCAACGGCTTCGAGGTCATCTCCTACATCGGTGGTGAAGGCCATAACCTGCAAGAGCACTCCGTGGTGCTGATTCGCGGCGGTCGTGTGAAGGATTTGCCGGGCGTGCGTTATCACATCGTGCGTGGCTCCCTTGATCTGCAAGGGGTGAAGGATCGCAAGCAGTCGCGTTCCAAGTACGGTGCCAAGCGCCCGAAGAAGGCCTGATCAGGTCAGCGCATATTTATTTGAGAGGTTGTCATGCCGCGTCGTCGCGAAGTACCGAAACGTGAAATCCTGCCCGACCCCAAGTTCGCGTCGCAGGATGTTTCCAAGTTCATCAATGTCATCATGCACTCCGGCAAGAAGTCGGTGGCCGAACGTATCGTCTATGGCGCGTTCGAGCACATCGCCGCCAAGGCGGACAAGGATCCGCTGGAAATTTTCTCCGCCGCAGTGGCCAACGTGAAGCCGGTTGTCGAAGTCAAGAGCCGCCGCGTCGGTGGCGCGAACTACCAGGTGCCGGTCGAAGTGCGCCCGTCCCGCCGCATGGCGCTGTCCATGCGCTGGTTGCGTGAAGCCGCGCGCAAGCGCGCCGAAAAGTCGATGGCGCAACGTCTGGCCGGTGAATTGCTCGAAGCGTCCGAAGGTCGTGGCGCGGCGATGAAGAAACGAGATGAAGTACACCGGATGGCCGAGGCCAACAAGGCATTCTCTCACTACCGCTTCTGATCAACCGATCAGTAGCGAATCGGGCCCTCTCGAAGGGCTCGATTGTTTTGTAACCTGTAACGCTTTAGAGCACGCTCGCAACAGTGTGCAACCAGGATAGACATCGTGGCTCGCAAGACACCCATTGAGCGATACCGCAATATTGGTATCTCCGCCCATATCGACGCCGGCAAGACGACGACGACCGAGCGCATCCTTTTCTACACCGGCGTCAACCATACACTTGGCGAGGTGCATGACGGCGCGGCCACCATGGACTGGATGGATCAGGAACAGGAGCGTGGCATCACCATCACTTCCGCCG
>JAITWP010000177.1 GCA_031285365.1 Azoarcus sp. | reverse complement strand
CTGGCTGCGATACCGCACGCCATTGCCGTCGGGCAATTCAAAGGCAGGCAGCGTGCTGCCAAGTGACAGCATCGTGGAAGGAGTGAGCGCCATGACGAGCCTGTTTTCAAAAGCAGTCCGGAATCATAGCAGGTGTAGCCCGGAGCGGTTGGTCTGACTGCGGCGTTTTTCGCTTTACTTATCCATCGGGTATCGGTAAAACGTATCGTCTATCGAAGTGGTCAGGAGTTTCCATGCAAGCCGTTACCGTTTCGCCGAAGTTCCAGATTGTGATTCCGCAAGCCATCCGCACCCAACTCAATATCGTGGCGGGGCAGAAGTTTCAGGTGTTGGCCTTTGAGCAGCGTATTGAGCTGTTGCCTATCGAGTCGGCGCACCAGTTGCGCGGATTTTTGCCGGGGCTTGCCACGGATGTGCCGCGTGAGGATGATCGTGCATGAACGTGGTCGATTCCTGCGGCTGGCTGGAATATTTCGCTGACGGCCCGAACGCGGAGTTTTTCGCATCGCCGATTGAGGCGACTGAAGAATTGCTGGTTCCGGCGCTGACCCTGTTCGAGGTGTTCAAGCGTATTTTGCAGCAACGCACTGAAGCGGATGCTCTGCGTGCCATTGCCCTGATGCGGCAGGGGCGTGTGGTGGAACTGACGGATACGCTGGCGCTGGGCGCGGCGCGCTTGTCGGTTGATCTCAAACTTCCACTAGCCGACAGCATCATTCTCCATACTGCCCGTGCTTGTGGCGCCGTGCTTTGGACGCAGGATGCCCATTTCGCCAACATTACAGGCGTGAGCTATACGGCCAAAGACCGATAAAGAGAATTCCTCATGCCAATAGCCGTCATTGAATCCCTCGACCATGAGGGCCGTGGGATTGTGCGGGTAGATGGCAAGGCGGTATTCGTTGAAGGCGCGTTGCCGGGGGAAACGGTCGAGTACGAAGTCCTGCGCGCCCGTCCAACTTATGAGCAGGCTCGCGCCGTGCGCATCCTCCGTAAGAGTGGGCAGCGGGTCGCGCCGCGTTGTCCGAATTTCGGTGTGTGCGGCGGTTGCTCGTCTCTGCATCTCGACCCGCTGGCGCAAGCGGCAGTGAAACAACGGGTGATGGAGGATGCCTTCTGGCATATCGCCAAACTCCGGCCCGAAATCATTTATCCGGCGATGACCGGGCAGACGTGGGGTTATCGCCAGCGCGCCCGGCTTGGCGTGCGCAAGGTTCCGAGTCGGGGTGGGGTGTTGATCGGGTTTCACGAAAAGCGTTCGAGCTATATTGCCGATCTTTCCGGTTGTTCCGTACTGCCGCCGCATGTGTCGGCGATGTTGCCCCAACTGCGTGTACTGGTGGAAGAACTCTCGATTGCCGACCGGATTCCACAGATCGAACTGGTGATGGGTGAGCGTGAGTCGGGTGAGCCTGTCACCGTGTTGATATTTCGCCATCTGTTGCCGTTTTCTGATGCGGATCTGGATCGGTTGCGGGCGTTTGGCGAGTTGCAAGGGGTGGATGTCTGGCTGCAACCCGGTTCGCCGGATACTGCGCACCCGCTGACGGGTGGCATGTGCGAACTGTTCTATTCCCTGCCCGAATTCGATGTGCGGTTGGCGTTTTGCCCCGGCGACTTCACGCAGGTCAATGTCCATACCAATCGCCTGCTGGTTCGTCGCGCCATGCAGTTGCTCGACCCGAACGAGGGGGAACGGATTGGCGATCTGTTCTGTGGGCTGGGTAATTTCACGCTGCCCATCGCGCGTCGGGGCGCGACGGTGACAGGGGTGGAGGGCAGCGAGGCGATGGTGGCGCGCGCAACGAAGAACGCTCGCGCCAACGGGCTGGATGATCTCGCCATTTTTTACGCTGCCGACCTGTTCGAGACGACCGGGGACAGCTTCGCCGCGCTTGGCTCCTTCGATAAGCTCCTGCTCGATCCCCCACGCGAAGGCGCGATTGCCGTGGTCAAGGCCATCGAAGCGGGCTGCGGCCCAGGTCGTATCGTCTATGTGTCGTGTAATCCTGCCACGCTCGCTCGGGATGCAGCCGTATTGGTGCGGGAAAAGGGCTACGTCTTGCGTGGCGCGGGCATCGCTAACATGTTTCCGCATACCTCACACGTGGAATCGGTGGCGCTGTTCGAGCGAGGGTAAAAGCGCAGTTCGATCGTCGAGTGAACGATCTGTGCCGCCAGCCGCGCCCGGATGACGGCGGGAGACATCGCCGCATCGTGGGTGATTGCGGAAATGGCGCAGGAATAGGCATTTTTGCCGACGCGCCAGACGTGCAGGTCATTGATGTGCGTGTCGTCCGTTTCAATGGAATCCACGATGTCATGGACGATGGGATGATCCATTTCCCTGTCCAGAAGCACCTTTCCGGTTTCGATGAGGAGTCCTTTCGCCCAGATTGCAACCAGTATCGCCCCGACGATGCCCACGGCCGGATCGAGCCAGCCCCACCCGCGCAACCATCCGCCCGCCAGCGCGATGATGGCCAGCACCGACGTGAGCGCGTCCGTGAGGACGTGGATGTAGGCCGACTTCATGTTGAGGTCCTGGTGCTTGTCGTGTGTGTGGTGATGCTCGTGCGTGTGCCCATGCCCGTGCCCGGTATCGTGCCGGGCATGATTGAGAACCAGCGCGCAGACGAGGTTGACGATCAATCCAAGCACGGCCACCAGCATGGCTTCCCGGTAGTGGATGGGCTGTGGCGAGATGATCCGTTCCACTGAACCGATCACCATCATGGCCGCGATGCCGAGCAGAAAAATGGCGCCGGCGAAACCGCTCAGGACTTCGATTTTCCAGGTGCCGAACGTGAACCGCGAATCCCCCGCGTAACGCCTCGCCGCTGCGTAGGCGACGGCGGCCAGCCCGATTGCCAGAGTGTGAGAGCTCATGTGCAAGCCGTCGGCCAGCAGAGCCATCGAGTTGAACCACCATCCAGCGGTGATCTCTATCACCATCATCGCAAAGGTGATCCACACCACGATCCGGATGCCGCGTTCGGCGGCGGCGTTGCCGGTGTCGAAAACGCGATTGTGCGTGCAGGGGAAGCGGGTTTCGGTGTGCATCGGCATTCCGGTCGGAATTTCGAGCGATGAGTTTGCCATATCTGAACGAAAGTGTCGCGGTCAGGTAGTGCGAGCGCATTGAAGCCAGGAAAACGGCATCAGCGGAGAAAACAGTGTTTCTACTATCAGTATTATCTGCAATAGGCGAATCAGGCAATCAATACTAATTTTATATTTGGATCAGAAGTAGTTGGTGTTTCAACAGAAAGGATGCGTATGTCGTTATATCGTAGTTGGTTCGGTCTTGAGTATTTAAAGCGCCAAGTGCATGGAATCAAATTAGCAGTTGCTGTACGCAGTAACGTTTTATGAAACCCGGCATGCGTATTACCAGGAAAATACACATACGCAGCGATGCCGCTTTGGTTGGTATCGTAGCGGCCTTGTGTATAGGGCTGGCGTGCCTGTCTGTCAGTACATTGATGCAGACGATGGAATATGATGAGTATGCTTTTTGTGTCACGGTTTCTGTTGTCACGTTCATATTGCTGGTATTGGGATTGATCGGGTTTCTGATTAAAGTTACGTCCAGAAAACCGATTGAGAAAGTTCACTTCCTGTTGAAGCGATTCAAGGAAGAAGGTGGCTTTATTAATTATTCCAATGGCGAAATTACTGATTCCAATGGTGAAATCACCGAGGTTGCGACAGCGCTTGATGAGATGATGGACGAGCTGTACGGTTTGTTTCAATCCATCCAGGGTAAGGTTCAAACCGTCGACCGCAATATGGAAGTATTGGCCACGGAGATACATCAGGCGGCGACAGAACAGACCAACCTGTTTTCTCTCATTGCTGCAGTCGAGGCGGTGCGTTCGCAGCAGGATGGTTATTCCGTCATTTCCAGTGAGATATTGTCACTCGTTGAGCGTACCGGGCATCTGACAGGTGGTGTCCGTGATATAGTCAGACAGCTTCGGACGGGTACCAACGAGATCATCGCAGAACTGGAGCATGTGCTCAGCCGCATCGACCCCGACCGAACCGGTGCGCAGGTAAACGAGGGTACATGCGCCATCCAGGAAAGAACGGACACACCTGTGCTCTGAACACTCTGCCTCTGGTGCGGTAGTGGTGTATGTCATGACAAATACATATGTTGCGCCGCAACAACGAGTAGTAGTGCTATTCAGTCAACTTCCTTGACTTTAAGAGAGATACACGTAAAACTGAAATTGTGCACTGCACAAGTCAGTTGCAATGTTTCACTCAACAGGAGGTTAATCCAATGAACACCAAACCCCACGGACTGCAGCACAGCGTGCAAGTCAACGCAAACTCGCTCTCGTTTGAGCGGGAAGTGATCATCAAGAAGGCGCAGGAAAATGTGCGCGCCTCGCACCAGCGGATGCGCAGCCGCCGCCGTCACAGTCATAGTTCGCGCGTGTAAAGCGGGCGTTTTTTTCACTGCCCCCGCAGGAAGAAGCGGTCGAGGTCGGCCAGGGTGAACTGCGTCCAGGTAGGACGCCCGTGGTTGCATTGGTCGGCCCGTTCGGTTTTTTCCATATCACGCAAAAGGGCATTCATTTCCGGCACGGTCAACTGACGGTGGGCGCGAATTGCGCCGTGACAGGCCATCGTAGCGAGCAGGTCGTTGCGTCGCCGGGTAATGGCTTCGGATGCCGGGTATTCACGCAGTTCTTCCAGCAACTCACGCAACAGTTCCACTATTGGCGCGTTGGCAAGGAGCGCCGGGACGGTGCGCACGGCAAGTTCCCGAGGTCCGGCGACCGAGATTTCAAACCCCATTTTAAGCAGGGCTTCCGCGTGGGATTCCACGGTAGCCATTTCCACTGGACTCGCACTGAATAGCGCTGGAACCAGCAGACGCTGCACGGAAGGTGTGCCGTCGAGCACGACCTTGAGTTTTTCGTAAAGAATGCGCTCATGGGCGGCGTGCATATCGACGAGCGTAAATCCTTCGGTGTTCTGCGCCAGAATGTAGGCACCATGCAGTTGCGCAAGGGCGTAGCCAAGCGGGTTTTCGGCTCCGTTACTGGTTGGCGGGACGGATGACGCGAGGTGAACGCCGGAAGTGAAGCTGAAATAAGCTTGGCTTGCCGAATCCATGGCAACGCGCCCTGGGGTGGCAGTGTGATGCTCCGAGGGCAGCGGATAGCGTTCGGCGGTGCCGGTTGATGCAGGCTTGAAGGTGGGTGGGATAACGGGTTCGATTTTGTACGCTTGCACATCCGTGCGCCCTGCGCCCGTTCCGCCCAGCGCCTGAGTCAGCGCATGAAATACGAATTGATGCACGCCACGGGAGTCGCGGAAGCGGACTTCGGTCTTGGCCGGATGCACGTTAACGTCGACCCCTGCCGGATCGAGTTCGAGAAAGAGCACGTAGGCCGGGAAGCGGTTGCCGTGCAGGATGTCGGCGTAGGCTTGGGCGAAGGCGTGATTGAGCAGTTTGTCTTTCACATGGCGCCCGTTTACAAAAAAGTATTGTGCATCGCGCCGGTTGCGGGCGTAAGCCGGGAGGCTGGTGAAGCCGGTGAGTTTGAGTGCGCCTTCCGCGCGGATTTCGCGCGCCTGATCCAGAAAATCGTCTCCCATCAGTGCAGCGATGCGCGTGCGCGTCTCACCCACAGTCAGCCGGTGAAACACACGCTTGTTGTGGGCAAGCTGCATGGCGACATCGGGCCGGGCAAGTGCGATGCGGCAGAAGATTTCTTCACAGTGGGCAAATTCGGTGGCGTCGGTTCTGAGGAATTTGCGTCGCGCCGGGGTGTTGTAATAAAGATCGGTCACGTCGACGACCGTGCCGCGATTGAGGGCGGCAGGGGCGATGTCGCGGTAGGTGGATCCGATTTTCCAGGCGTGATCCGCGCCCTCGGAGCGGCTGGTGATGGTGGTGCGGGCTACGGCGGCGATGGCGGCTAGTGCCTCGCCGCGAAAACCCATCGTGACAACCCGTTCGAGATCGTCAAGGCTGCTGATTTTGCTGGTGGCGTGACGTTCCAGCGCGAGGGCGAGTTCGTCACGGGGAATGCCGCGACCGTCGTCGGAGACGAGGATACGGCGCACGCCACCCGTGTCCAGTTGTACGTCGATGGCCCTTGCCCCGGCATCGAGCGCGTTTTCCAGCAATTCCTTGAGAACCGAGGCTGGGCGGTCGACCACTTCGCCTGCGGCAATCTGGTTGATGAGCAGTTCGGGCAGGCGCTGGATTGAAGACGTGGACAGGTGGATGGGTGGCATGGATAGTCCGGAGAAGTTCAGAGAACCTCGGCGGCGTAGTCGGCCAGCCGTGAGCGTTCGCCTCGTTGCAGGGTGATGTGCCCGGCGTGCGTCCAACCCTTGAAACGGTCGACGACGTACGACAGACCCGATGAACCTTCGGTGAGGTAGGGGGTGTCGATTTGCGCGATGTTGCCGAGGCAAACCACCTTGGTTCCGGGTCCTGCGCGGGTAATCAGGGTTTTCATCTGCTTCGGGGTGAGGTTCTGAGCTTCGTCAATGATAAGGAATTTCTGGATGAAGGTGCGCCCGCGCATGAAATTCAAGCTTTTGATTTTAATACGGCTACGCACAAGATCGGCCGCCGCCGCACGGCCCCATTGCCCGATCTCGCCGGTCGTGCCGTTCAGTACGTCCAGATTGTCTTCGAGTGCGCCCATCCAGGGAGCCATTTTTTCTTCTTCCGTACCGGGCAGGAAACCGATGTCTTCGCCGACCGGCACGGTGACGCGGGTCATGATGATCTCGGAGTAGCGCCGAGTTTCCAGTACCTGCGTGAGCCCCGCAGCCAGCGCCAGGAACGTTTTGCCGGTTCCGGCCTGACCGAGCAGGGTAACGAAGTCGATTTCCGGGTTCATCAGGAGGTTGAGGGCGAAATTCTGTTCGCGGTTGCGCGCGGTGACACCCCACACGCTGTTCTTGCTGTGGCGAAAGTCGACCAGGGTTTCGAGCACGACGGTGTGCCCGGCCTGCTCGCGCACCCAGGCTTCAAAGGGAGGGGGGCCGTCCTGATGGACGTATTCGTTAAGCAGGAAGCGGCTTGCCATCGGCCCGGTGACGCGATAGGCGGTATGGCCTTCCGTTTTCCACGACTCCATGCCGTTGGCGTGCGTTTCCCAGAAATCGCTGGGCAGTTCACAGGAGCCGGTGTAGAGCAGTTCGCTGTCTTCCAGTACCTTGTCATTGAAATAATCCTGCGCCGCCAGCCCCAGGGCGCGCGCCTTGATCCGCATGTTGATGTCCTTGGTGACAAGGATGACCGCGCGTTCGGGTTCGCGCCGGGCCAGGAACATCAATACCGAGAGAATCTGGTTGTCGCTTTTGACAGTGGGAAGCCCTGCGGGTAATTCGACGTTGATCGCCTCGGTTTGCAGGAACAGCCGACCGCTGGCGAGTCCGTGCGAAGGTGTTTGCAGCGCAATGCCCGAGGTGATGCCATTGGGTGAGGCGGAGACGATTTCATCAAGCGTCCGGCTAACCTGGCGGGCGTTACGCGCGACCTCGGACAAGCCTTTCTTGTTGTTGTCGAGTTCTTCCAGGGTCATGATCGGAATGTATATGTCATTCTCTTCAAAACGGAAGATACTCGTGGGGTCGTGCATCAGGACGTTCGTGTCGAGCACGAAGAGCTTGGGGGGGTGAAGGGGAATATTGCTTTTTGCCTTGCGGGAAGTAGGCATGGGGAAAAACCTCAGGAGAGGGGGCTGGAAAACAGTGTATGAGGTTAACGAAGACGGATTGGCGGGGCAATCGTCCAATCGTCCGGCCTAAGGGTCAGGAGTCGGAAATCAGCCAAAAAGCAGCGCCGCCGCAACCTCCCGACCTTCAAGGGCGAGGATGTTGTAAGTGCGGCAGGCGGCGGGGGTGTCCATCGGTTCGAGGGATACCCCGGCCTTGATCAGCGGACCGAGGAGCGCCGGGGCCGGGAAACGCTGGCGGCGGCCTGTGCCAAGCAGTACGATTTTCGGGCCAAGGTTCGCGAGGGCGGTAAAGTCATCTGCGGTCAGCGCGTCAAACTCCGTTGCCCAGTTGGGGACAATGCGTTCCGGGGTGACGATCAGGGGAACGTCGTGGCGCACACGGTTGATGCTGACGAAGTGTTCACCGTGGGCAGTGAGGAGGTTGATGTCGGGAGACTGGTTGAGCTGGAGTTTCATCAGAAAATGAGGTCAATCTGCTTGAGCGTCTCTTCGTCCAGTGCCGTTCCCTGTTGCTTCAGGAAGGGTTCGACCAGTTGAAGGGTTTTTTTGGCGTTCGCGTTGCCCAGTTCTGCCGCCTTTTTCAGCCATTTTCGGGCTTCGGCGAGGTTTTGCTCGCACCCCAGACCTTTTGCGTAGAACACTCCAATGTTGTATTGGGCAGCCGAGTCATTGCGCTCTGCAAGTTTGAGATACCACCTGAGTGATTCTGCATAATGAGGTTCGATGAGCCCTTCAGCGCCAGCGTATGTTTTTGCAAGCTGGATCTGGGCCATCAAGTGCCCCTGTTCAGCCGCCCGCGTATACCACTTCAAGGCTTCTGAAACGTCCAGTTGCGCGCCGCCCCAGCCCGTGGTGTACATGTATCCAAGCTCGTACTGGGCATCCGCGAGTCCCTGTTCTGCCGCTTTTTCAAACCATTTCATGCCTTTTTCTTCGTTTTCCCGGCCACCCAGGAACCAGCAGTAGATGCCTCCGAGCTCAAACTGGGCTTTCACGTTTCCCAGTTCTGCCGCCTGACGAAAACCTTCCGTTGCCATTTGAAACCATTTTGCGGATTCTTCTTCAAACCATTTGACGTCTTTTTCGCCGGAGAAAAGCCCCAGGGCCGTGGCAACCGTTTTGATTCTTTTGTTCTGACTCCCGTTTCCTCTCTTGGCCATGTCATATATTTCTCCCAGGCGGCATTGCGCTTCCGCGTCACCCAGTTCTGCCGCCTGACGAAACCCATCCATCGCCGTCTGAATCCACCTGATGGCTTCTTCTTCATTTTTTCTGTTGGGTGGGAGTCTGGAGTACATCAGCCCAAGGTCATACTGGGCCTTGGCGTGCCCCTGTTCCGCTGCCCTGAGATAGCACTGCATGGCTTTTGTTGCGTCCTGTTTGACCCCCTGACCATTTTCATACATGTATCCGAGGTCATATTGAGCCTCTGCATCTCCTTGATCTGCCGCGAGTTTGATTTCATCAAAACGCTTTATCAGTGCAAACAGCGCCATGTTTTTCTCCTGTTGGGGAAATGACGATTTTTTCTTTGAACACCCGGTTACGCGCCAATGACTACCCTCCTGCCGCCAGTTCCGCAAGCAGGACGCTCTGGGCAGAGTGTGGGGCGCGGCGCGAGCTCTTGAGCCGGTAGCGACCGTCGGGCTGCATGTCCCAT
>JAITWP010000127.1 GCA_031285365.1 Azoarcus sp. | reverse complement strand
ATCGGGTTTGCCAACTGGTCGAATCAGGACAATTCGAGCCAGTTCTGGACGCCTGTTGTGTCAGGATTTGTGTCAGGATTTTATCGCCTCGTGTTGATCGAGGTAGTCATGGGAAAGGCCCCAAATTTCAGTCCGTCGCGTATCGATGCCCTTCCACCGGGGAGGTGCTTCGACCCCCATGTTGCAGGACTCTGCATCAGCGTCAGTCCCAAAGGGAAAAAGACGTGGATGTTTCGCCGAAGGGTGGCGAGGTCTGGTTCGGTTGTAACGCTCACGCTTGGAACCTACCCCGCCTTTACGATTCCGACTGCCCGCCAATGGGCTCAGGAACTCAATGCGACGGTTGAGCGCGGCGAGGATCCTCGCGTTGCAATGCGCGCCGATAAGGTTCGGAAAATACTCACCGTCGAGGCCGCTCATGAGGTCTACATGGAAGCGATGAAGCGCGGGGATCGCAAGACGCTCAAACTCCGCACGATCCAGGACAAGGAGGTAATCTTCAAGCGGGATATCCGGCCGCGCCTCGGTGGCAAGCCGCTTGCGGATCTGACGGAGAATGAATTCTGGGATGCCGTCTACGACAAGGCGAAGGCATCCAAGGTCCGTGCCAACAAGATGGCGGGGGAACTGAGTTGTTTCCTGCGCTGGGATGAACTCGCGAAGTCGGTCGATGGCATCGATCTCAAGCTTCGCTGCAACGTGGTGGATCGTGTAGACACGGACGATCGCGGCCATTCAGGCGACCTCTTGCAGCGGTGCGAGCTGCCAATTCCAAGGCAGCAGTTCGCCGATGCGGTTGATCGGATGATCACCGATCCGAGCGATGACGTCGGTCAGATAAGCCTCGGGATCAAGCCCGTTCATCTTCGCGCTTTCGATGATGGTATAGAATGAGGCCGCGCGCTCGCCGCCGGTGTCGGAGCCGCAGAACATGTAATTTTTCCTGCCGATCGTCATCTCGCAGGCATTCTGCCCATGTCGGGCACGACGTCGTCGTCTGGTACCGCTGGCACCCATATTTCGAGCGCACGGTTCGGTGCGAGTATACCGAAGAACGTGCGACTGGGAGAGTCGCCCATATCGTGGTGCGCCACGGCGAAGTCATCGCCATCCCTGCATGGATGTTGGATCGCGAGGTGTGCGATGCATTCAGCTTGGGGAGCCCTCGGGTCACGGTGGACGCGTTGACCGATCTCCATCGCCTCTTGCACGACGCGGGCCTTCGTAATGCCATGCTGAGCGGTTTGAACGCTCAGGAGGTAATCGATGAAGACCTTGCCCCCATCAACACGGCTCCCGGTATTGCGCCAGTTGATCATGCCGCTCGACACCAGAAGCCTGGACGGCCTGACGAGAGTCCAACGCGTCGTCGCGGTGGCCAGCCTCGCCAAGCTATTGATGGCTGCAGCGGGCGTCTTGGACGAGGAGATGACCGATGACGGGCGGTAATCTCCTTCCGATGGCCCTGCTGCGATGCAAGGCTGTTGTTTACGTCAGACAATCGACGACCCAGCAGGTCAACGCGAACCTGGAAAGCCAGCGCCGACAGTACGAACTCGTTGATCTTGCCCGGCGCTGGGGTTTCCGTGACGTGGAGGTGATCGACGAGGATCTCGGACGAAGTGCGAGCGGTGCTGTGGAGCGCCCCGGATTTGAGCGTCTGGTGGAGGATCTTTGCACGGGCCACGTCGGCGCCGTATTGTGCCTTGAGGCATCTCGCCTTTCTCGCAACGGACCCGATTGGCACCGGCTTCTCGAACTTTGCGGCCAAGTTGATGCCCGCGTCATCGATGTCGATGGCATCTACGATCCGGCCAAGCCGAACGATCGGCTGCTTCTCGGGATGAAGGGCAATATCAGCGAGTTCGAGCTTTCTGTCATTCGTGCCCGCATGTACGAAGCCGCACGGCAGAAGGCTCAGCGCGGCGAACTGCGCATCAGCGTTCCGATCGGCTACATCTGGCATCGCGACTATGGCTTGAGTTTTGACCCTGACATTCGCGTTCAGGAGGCTATCAGGCACATATTCGCACGGTTCCGCGAGATTGGCAGCGCCCGCTAGGTGCTGATCGCGCTCAGCGCCGAAGGTATGCATTTCCCGCGCCCGTCGGACGGCAAGATGATGGTCTCCTTCGACTGGGTTCCGATCCGATATCGCAACGTCATTAGCGTGCTCAAGAACCCGTTCTACGCCGGCGTCTATGTCTATGGCAAAACCGAGAAGCGCACCGAGATCATCGATGGACGAGTGCGCAAGAGCTATGGGCATCGCAAGCCGTATGACGACTGGGGCGTCATGCTCAGGGAGCATCATGACAGCTATGTCACCTGGGATGAGTTTGAGCGGAACCAGAAGGTGCTGGCGACCAATGCCTACGGCAAGGCCGGCGGTGTAAAGTCCGGCCGCGGAGGCAAGGCTCTCCTCGCTGGCATGCTCACCTGCGGCCACTGCGGCCGCCGCTTGTGCGTCGTTTATGTTGGTCGCCGCATCGGTTATCATATCTACCGCTGCGACCGTTCGAACCTCATGTTGGCCCGGCCACGATGCATGAGCACCAATGGCGCCCGAACAGACGTCGCGGTTACGGAGGAACTGTTGCGTGCCGTGGCACCCTTGGCGATTGACGCGGCTTTGGAGGCAGAGCGCATGCATCTCGAAGGCGAAGCGCAGAGGCGCCAGATGGTCGAGTTGGATTTGCAGCAAGCCCGCTACGAAGCCTCGCTTGCCGAGCGGCGCTACGCCGCCTGTTATCCCGATAACCGGTTGATCGCCGCTCAACTGGAGAAGAGCTGGGAAGCAACGCTGCGCCGTGTCGAGGCTTGCGAGGCACGGCTCAACGAAAGGCAGGTGCGCGATAACGCCTCCATTCCGGATTTCGCCGACTTGGCCCCCGATCTCAAGGCAACCTGGAATGACCCCAACGTCGATATGCGGTTCCGGCAGCGGTTGTTGCGGGCGCTGGTCAAGGATATTGTCGTAACCGTGGACAAAGATCGCCACGAAATCGAACTCACCATTCACTGGCAAGGTGGCCAGCACTCCCAGGTTCGCATCCGCAAGCCGAAGCCTGGCGAGCATACAAAGAGCACGCCGGAAGAAGCGATGGCGATAATCCGGTCGATGGCCACGCGCTGGTCGAACGCCGATATCGCTGCAACTCTCAACCGTATGGGAATACGCACGGGCCAGGGTAAAACGTGGACTGCTCACCGCGTCAGTTCGATACGCACAGTTCACAAGATCGAAGGTTATCGATCGGCTGACCGAACCAACGGCGAGTGGCTCACCATGTCGGAGGCCGCAGCCAAGTCCGGGGTCACAAACCACAAAATCCGCAGTGTCGTCGAAGCTGGTTTGCTCCCGACCGAGCAGATTATGCCCGGCGCACCGCATCAAATCCGCGCCGCAGATCTCGAACGGCCCGAAATCCAAGCCGCGATCTCGCGAAAAGGCCCGTGTCGCGCTCACGACGAAAACCAAAAATCCCTGTTTTCCACCATTTAAAAAGGTGAAGCATAATGAATCAGCCATCACGGTCGGCCGCATCGCCCGCTCGGCGACATTGTTGCTCATCTCCAGGCGCCCGTCGGTGGTGTAGCGGATGAACGCGTCCCAGCGGTCAAGCATGTATCGCACGGCATCGTGCATCGGCATAGGCGAGCAGGGGCCGGATGAGCATCTCGCCATCGATTCGATCGGTCTTGACGCGGCGCTTCCGACGCGAAACCGCGATCGAGGCCGGGTCGACGATATAGCTTTCGATTCCCTCGTCATCGAGGACGCGATGGATCCAAAAGCCATCGAGCCCCGCCTTCTGGATAACGACCAACGGAAACTGACGGCCGATTCGGGCTTGTGCCTTGCGCTGCAGTTCGACAAAACGAGCAAGCAAGCCAGCGACATCGCCTCCGGGTAGCACAAATTTCGACAGCTTCTCGCCCATTCCCGGTGATAGTGTCGTCACAAGCCATTTGGAACGGCTCAGTTCCAACGATACGAATATGGCACTAAGCTCGACGCGCACAGCGGATGGCGCTTCGGAATGGGCTGCTGAAAACATATCTGTCTCCCAGAGGTGATTTTTGGCGAATGCACTCTGGTGAAGTGCCACTCGCTAGTCACCCTCCTCATGGGATCTACTAAACCCTACAGCGCGTAACGGAAGACCGGGAAACTTTGACGCATACTGCCGGTCATGGTCTTCGGACGTAGCTCTTCTGAACAGGATTGGTCGCGAGTTGCCGCTGGCACCGTTCGTGCAGGCGGAATGGCGCTGTTGGCGATCAACGGAGCGGCCTCGTCCCGATTCAGGGTTGCCGCAGATTCGCGCACGACAGGCTTCGCCGCGCCGCCGACGATCAGTCTGTCGTTCGCTCCGATGCAGGTCGTGGTGCTGTTCAGTGGCAAACCGCCCTATACGCTCGCAGTTGGGGCGCAGGCCGCCGGGAAGCGTTATCTGGATCTCACCGAACTGGTTCCTGACTATCGGCCAGGTGCGGAGACGAAACTGGCGCAGGCCACTGTCGCCACTGATGCCAGTGCCAGGCTTGCATTGGTTGCGGATGATAGTCGGCTGTTCGATCGGCACAGGGTGTTCCTGTGGGTTCTGCTGCTGGGTGGCGTTGCAGTGCAGTGCTTGGCTTTATGGTTTGGCGGCTGTGGCGACCTGTCCACATCCCGGAGGTGTGATGGGATCAACGTGCTTCCATGATGGCTGGGGGATGGCCCGTGCGGGTACTGCCGGCCATCGCCTCGAACCGTTCATGCTCAAATTCAACGAGGCGATCTCAAGCATCGCTGTTTTCATATCAACGTCCCATGTTTGCAAGATATGCAATCGCCCATAACCTGGACCGGGATGGAGCCGATCGTGCCAAAGCGCCTTTGGGTCGTGCCAAATGGCAGTTCGCTGGCACCAACGTGCACCCAATAATTGCCCCAAATGTATTATTCTGCGTCCACATATTCTATTTATAATAGCCACGCCAGCAAATCATCCTTTGCTTAACGTTGAAGGAGTGGCCCGTGTCCCGCCAATTCACCTCCATCGATAAGAATATCAGCTCCCGAGATGAATTGTGATTCATCACTGGCGAGAAAGACGACGAGCTTTGCAACCTCTTGGGGATCGGCCTTGCGCTTCATTGGATTAAAGTCACTCACGTCAAGGCCTTCGTTCATCGGCGTGGCAATCGTACCAGGACATATAGTGTTCGCTCGTACCCCCCGATCGGCAAGCTCGATCGCGATGCAGCGGGTAAGCCCTCGCACGGCAAATTTCGAGGCGGTATAGCCATGAAGTCCGGCGATGCCTTCGATCCCCTGCGTTGAGGACACATTGATGATCGACGATGGCGCCGACTGCACCAGTGCCGGTGTTGCTGCACGAATGCCCAGAAACTGGCCGGTCAGATTGATGTTTATAATGTGGTTCCATTCGGCGAGGGTGAAGTTCTCGATGGACCCCATCGTGCATATCCCGGCGTTGTTCACGAGCACGTTGAGGCAACCGAATTCCGATATGGCGAGAGCGACCGCGTTGGCCCAGTCGTGCTCGCTTGTAACGTCAAGATGGATGAACCGCGCCCGAGCGCCAATCTCTTCAGCCAGCGCTTCTCCTTCTGCATCAAGTAC
Source organism: Azoarcus sp. (assembly GCA_031285365.1). GTDB lineage: Bacteria > Pseudomonadota > Gammaproteobacteria > Burkholderiales > Rhodocyclaceae > WRNU01. The sequence continues at coordinate 684 of JAITWP010000127.1, read as the reverse complement.
GTCGCCAATGACGACGCTACCGCCTTCGGCGGTGATCTCTCTGGCGTGAGCCGCGCCCATGCCGCGGGCACCGCCACTGATGAGTGCCACCTTGCTTGCCAGTCTCCCCATAATATCCTCTGTGAAAACAATGTTGATCAGGCGGCATGGGCAGATCCATCCGTGTTTCGAAATCCCGGAGCTGTGGACTGTAAACCGGGAAGCAGGTGGGCGGGATGCCCCGCCCACCATCAACCAAATTCAGAACTTGAAAGTGACTTCCGCACCGAACGTCTGCGGCTCGCCCCAGATTGCGGTATTGAATCCGCCGCTTGCCCCTTCAACGTATCCCGAATTGTAATAGAATTTGTTAAACAGGTTCTTGGTATAGACGGCAGCCGAGAAACCACTGCCGCTGATTTTGTCCCAACTCAACCGCATATCGACTTTCACATAGCCCGGCAATTGGGTGCGGGGCGTGATCGAGCCCTCATTGTTGGAGAAGTAGGTCTTGGTCTGTCCGAAGACGTCAGTGCGCAGCTTGACCTCACCCAGGTTCTCAGGGACGGGCAATCCGATTACCGTATAGACCGAACCGGCCCATTTCGGGGCGTCGGTATAGGTGTCGAACGGAATGGTCAGGCCGGCAACGCCCGTGGCCGATGACAGGTCGACGACATTCCTGGTGAATTTGGCGTCGGTATA
>JAITWP010000265.1 GCA_031285365.1 Azoarcus sp. | reverse complement strand
CGGACCGCCCGGCCGAAGTGGTAGCCCCGCTCACCACAAGTGGCAAAAAGCAAGCCGTCGCTGGCCGGGGCTTCGTCCAAGCGCTGCAATACGACTTCTGAGTGTCTCCATGCTCCGCAAATTGCACTCGGTTGCCGGACTGGTCTTCGGATTGACTTTGGCGTTGCTGGCCGGGACAGGCGCGATTCTGTCGCTCGACCCCACTCTGGAACGCATACAGGCCCGGTCTGGCGACGGCGTTATCGCCGAATTGGCAGTCAAGGTCGCCACGAACCACCCGCAAATCGAAAGGCTGGAACGTAGCACCAATGGCGTTTTCATCGTCAGTTTCGCAACCGCTCAAGGCTATGACACCGTGCAGGTCGATCCCGTGACCGGAGCCGACTTGGGGCCTTGGAAGTCTTCTGCGACGATGCGCTGGATACGAGACCTGCATCGCTCGCTGCTGGCAGGCGATATCGGCAAGGCGGTTGCGGGAACCAACGCCGCGGTGATGGCGGTGCTTGGCGTGACGGGACTCTTGTTGCTGGCGGCTGTCCTCGGCGGCTGGCGCAGGCTGGGGCGGCGCGTGCGCAGCACAGGGGCGAATCGTTGGCATGCCGTTATCGGGCGCGTGGCATTGGTCGGATTGACCGTCTCGGCCCTAACCGGCGTGTGGATGTCACTGGCCACTTTCGAAATCGTTAGCGACGGCGGCCCGAGTACGCCTACCTTCCCTGAAGCCATTGCTGGCGCAACTCCCGCACCCGTCGGAACTCTGGCAGCTTTGCAGCAGGTTCACGTTGACGACCTGCGGCGGCTCACCTGGCCGGTCGCTGGCGATCCGACCGACGTGTTCGGACTGCAGACCGCCGAAGGATCGGGTTATGTGGATCAGGCGACAGGACAGTTGCTGAACTGGCAAAGCCGCTCGGCTGCGCAAAAGGTTTGGGGATGGGTTTATAGCCTGCACACCGGCCAGGGACTGTGGTGGTTCGGCCTGCTCCTCGGTGTCTCGGCGCTGGCTGCGCCGGTTCTGGCGGGAACGGGTGGCTGGATATGGTGGAAGCGGCGCGCCTCACGCCCGCGTGTTGCTGGCGCCGTGCCCATGGCGAAGGCTGAGATTATCATCCTCGTCGGCTCTGAAGGCGGCGCAACATGGGGTTTTGCCGCGACGCTGGCTAGGGCGCTGGCAGACGCAGGACATAAGTTCCATCTTGGCGCGATGAACGACGCAGGGGTGATACCCAACGCGAAAGCACTGATCCTGCTGACGGCGACCTATGGCGATGGCGACGCGCCAACGTCGGCCACACGGTTCCTCTCCCGTCTGGAGCAGATGAACAAGGTTCCGGTTGCCGTACTCGGTTTCGGAGATCGAGGCTTTCCCGCTTATTGCGGTTTTGCGGAAATCGTCTCGGCACAGTTGGTTAACGCTGGCTGGCAAGCACTATTGCCGTTGACGCGGATCGATCGTCAATCCGTGCGCGATTTTTCTTTCTGGGGCGAAGCTTTGGGGCAAGCCATTGGCATTCCGCTGGAGTTGCATCACCGCATTGCCACGCCTAAAACCTTGCCGCTGAAGCTGGTCGAGCGGCAGACGTTTGGCCATGAAGTTGGCACGCCATCGGCGATCTTGCGTTTCGAGATGAACCAGGGCGTCAAGTTACCGCGCTTCGAAGCCGGCGACCTGTTGGGCGTGATCGCACCAGGGACGGACGTACCACGCTTCTATTCGCTGGCATCCAACCGCAAGGATGGTTTCATCGAGATCGCCGTGCGCCGGATGCCCGACGGTCTATGCTCGGGATATTTGCACGAACTGGTGTTGGGGGACGAAATCCACGCTTTCGTCCGAGCGAATCCCGGATTCCGGGCGGCCAAGGGACGCGCGCCCGTTATCTTCGTCGCAACAGGTTGCGGAGTCGGCCCAGTGATCGGTTTGCTGCGCCATATGCAACCAGAGCGGCCATCCGCTCTCTATTTCGGTGTCCGCGACCCGGAGTCGGACTTTCTCTATCAACGGGAAACCGATGCCATGCTGGCCGATGGCCGGCTCTCGCGCCGCGTCATGGCTTTCTCCCGTTGTGGCGACCGCGCGCGTGTCCAGGATCGCTTGCGCGAGAACGCTGAAGAACTAGTGCATCACATTCAGACCGGCGGACAGGTGTTGATCTGCGGCAACGCCATAATGGCGCGCGACGTTGCCGAAGCATTTACCGCGATCCTTGCACCCACCGAGCTGGCAGTCGCGCAATTAAAGGCCGCAGGAAGGTATCGGGAAGATGTCTACTGAACCCCTGGTCACACTGAATGGGTCGACGATGGGCACGCGCTGGTCGGCGCGCCTGGCGTCACACCACGATTCACCGGATTTGACCATCGCCTTACAGGAGGCGGTCGATGCCGTGGATCGCCAGATGAGCACTTGGCGCTCCGATAGCGATCTGATGCGTCTGAACGCCACCGCACCGGGACGCTGGGTCGATGTCGAAGCCGAATTGATCGCAGTACTGGAAATCGCCGCCGAAGTCACCGCAGCATCAAACGGAGCCTTCGATATCGGCGTGGGAGAAGCTGTCCGTGCATGGGGCTTTGGCCGGGCGCAAGGGCAGATAGATGAAAGCGCAATCCGCACTGCGTTGGGGCAGCAGTTGCGGGCTACGGTCGAATGCGACCGTGGTGCTGGCCGCGCCAGGCGCCTGAACGACCGGAACCTTGATCTGTCAGGCGTTGCCAAGGGTTTTGCTGTCGATCAGATGGCCAAAGTGCTGCTTCAACGAAGCGTCTCCGGTTTTGTCGTCGGCTTGGACGGAGAGATCGTTGCCAATGGTCTGCGCCCTGATGGTCGACCTTGGGCGGTGGCACTGGAACAACCTGATCCCTCTCGTCGCACAGCGCGCGGGGTGATCGAAGTCACCAACCGCGCCTTGGCGACCAGCGGCGACTACCGGCATCGGGTTCAACTTGGCACAGACTGGCTGTCTCATACCATCGACCCTCGATCTGGCGCTCCCGCCCGCAACCGGCTCGCAAGCGTCACGGTCTTGGCCGACGATTGCGCCAGAGCCGATGCCTGGGCAACCGCACTGATGGTTCTGGGCGAGACAGAAGGCCCTGTCATAGCACGCAACAAGAAGATCGAAGCGGTCTTCCTGATTCGTGATGGCGCGCAGTTCAAGGAAATAACAACATTGAGAGATTGAACATGTCGTCCCTGGTTGTTTTGGCGATAGCGGCCAAAAACGGGGCAGGCTTTTGGATGCGTTATTTATCCAATCCATTTATCGCGGCAGGAGCAGTGTCACATGCGTAACCTTAAACATGTTGATTTCCATCTAAACCCGCCCCCGGAGTTTTCGTTCTTCATGCTCATCGTTATTCCCTCAATTATCACGTGAGCAAGTTTTCAGCGGGCCATTACATAACTTCCTACTGCCAGGCAAGACACTGCCCTACCCCGTTTGCAGCATGATTGGTTTTCGAACTGCTACCAGCGCCGAATGACTCATTCAAGCATCGAGTCGATGACCATAATGAACCATGCAACAACAAAAGCAGCAAAAACCTTCTTAGTTAAAAACATCGTAGACCGATTGAAGGATTTCGCCATCGGTAAGATTGACCAACAACGCATCACTACCGTAACGAACCCATTCGTATCCAACGGGTGGGACTTCAAGGCCAAACAGCCAATAATCCGTCAGATAATAATCGTCGGTCCAAAATACGACAGGTAATGTTTCGCCACTGTGCCAATGTCGATTCTGCCATTGCTCCCTGGGATGGTAGGGCCCTACGGAAAAGGTTCGCCACGCACGAAAATCGTGATGATACTGGTCACGATCGAATGTACGAGGCCTTACCTCCAACTCATTCGGACGTTCGAATCGTTGATAACTGCGAGGAGCAGGCTGCACTGCCATCGGCCGCACCATTTCTCGATGTATCTCTGGCCGCATTTCCGGACGAAATTCTCGCTCCATCGGCCCCATACTGCCCGAATGCCGTCCCTGAGCCATAGTAACCAACGGTACTAGAGCCAATGCCGATGCCAGAGCCAATTGCGCAAAACGAGTAAAACGAGTGTTAGCCTCAACCATTGCAAGCTCCTTAGTGAAGGGAGGAAAGTGAGCCGGCTCAGTCGTTCAAATGAGAGCCCGCCCGAACATAGTCCAGCGCAGGCAAGTGTTTATCGGTAGGTGTATTCGTGAGGTGAAGCTTTCGAACAGAGCCAGACAACTTTCTGCCAACTCTGATGACAACGTTATGAAGAGCTGATTAATTTCTCCCTACGACATTTGGGTGCGTATCTTTCTCGCGAGGAAGTTCCAGTCGAAGGCTCACGGCGGTCTGGATGCGCACAGATTACAGCCGTAAGATTCGTGGCTGCTGGTTAACTTGGGCGCAGAGTGGATAGGAGCACACATCTTTGAAATGTTCTCAGTGAAGGTGATAACCGGACACTGAGCCTGCCATTCTTCCATACGTGATCTGAGCTACCTTCGCCAATCGCAACACAATCAAAAAACGTTCGACTCCCATAACACGCACGAATGACGTTGGAACGATTTATGGCAACGTTTAGATTCGCGAACTCAAAGGAAAATCGATGCCGGGAGACGCAGCCATTGCGGCGGAACCTCCAGGCACGCTTTCAGTGCAGTATCCATCCGCCTCGTCTTCATCTGCGCAAAGCGTGGCCGGCAGCCGAGATGCCCCTACTGCACCAGTAGATGTCATCGTTATTGAGGCCGCTGATAAAGCCCGACGACAAAGACCATCTTTACGACGCGAGTACGTTATCTTTAGTTGTTATACGTACCGGTATGCTTCTGACACACGGTTCTTAAAATGTAAGAACACCAAACTTCAACTGCCGCCGTTGTCTACTGAAACCAATGAGTCCATAATTGGGCGGATACTTAAGCAGTATGTCACATAACTGCTTTTTACTTCAATATGTTGGGTGATGATGGCGGGTTCCACCTTTCACCGCATATTTCTCCGAGTTTTCCGATTTGAACCAAGGAGCTGAACCATGATCCGCAGCGGTAACCCCGCCCTGAAAGAATCCACGTTTCTCGATTTGGGAAGCGGCAACGTCATCACTCGTGACGGCGGCGCGATGACTATCAATGGCACGGTCAACAAGACAGGAATCCTCTTGTTGCTATGTATGGCGACAGCCGCTTTTTCCTGGAGTCAGGCTTTCACTACCCCTGGCGTCATCAATCCTGTCATCAAGCTGTACGTATTCGGCGGCATGATCGGAGGCTTGATCTTTGCCTTTGCCACGATCTTCAAGAAAGAATGGGCTCCAATAACCGCGCCTGTCTATGCATTGCTCCAAGGGCTTTTTCTAGGTGGCATTTCTGCACTTTTCGAAGCTCAATTCAAAGGTATCGTCCTTCAAGCAATCGTACTGACGTTCGGAACGATGTTCGCACTACTGGCCGCCTACCGCAGCGGCCTGATCAAAGTTACGCAAAACTTCCGGTTGGGCGTCGTTGCCGCCACTGGCGGAATCTTTTTAGTCTACCTGGCCAGCTTCGTGATGAGCTTTTTCGGCATCAGAATGCCTTACCTTCACGAATCCGGCGCGATCGGCATCGCTATCAGTCTTTTCATTGTCGTAGTAGCGGCACTGAATCTGGTACTGGATTTCGACTTCATCGAAACAGGAGCCGAGGCAGGCGCTCCCAAGTACATGGAATGGTATGGCGCGTTCGGCCTGATGGTGACCCTGATCTGGCTATACATCGAATTTCTGCGTCTGTTGTCGAAAGCGCGCAATTGATTCGACCTGCGCTTCATAAAAACGGGACGCACAGGCGTCCCGTTTCGTTTCCGCACATGACATCGCCATTCCTCAGACGCGACTGGCAATCGCCTCGGCAAACGAATGCGTATTGCCGTTTCCTCCCAAATCCGGAGTCAACGAGTCCTTGGCCTCCAATGTCGCGACAATGGCATCACGTAGACGCCTGGCATTGTCCAACTGCCCTAGATGCTCCAACATCTGCATCGCTCCCATCAGCAAAGCGCATGGATTGGCGATGCCTTTCCCGGCGATATCCGGGGCCGATCCATGCACTGCTTCGAAGATCGCTGCCTCTGTGCCTATATTGGCGCCCGGCACCAGACCCAACCCGCCCACCAAGCCTGCACACAGGTCGGAAATGATGTCGCCGAACAAATTGGTGGTGACGAGTATGTCGAACTGTTCCGGGCGCATCACCAGCTGCATGCAGGCATTATCGACGATCATCTCCTGGAACTGGATATCCCGGTAATCTTTCGCCACCTCACGCGCGGCTTTCAGAAACAGTCCGGATGTCGACTTGATGATGTTGGCCTTATGCACCGCCGTCACCCTCTTACGCCCGGTGCTCCTGGCCAATTCAAATGCATAACGAACGATCCGCTCCGAACCCTTGCGCGTGACCCGCACACCGGAGACGGCCACCTC
>JAITWP010000236.1 GCA_031285365.1 Azoarcus sp. | reverse complement strand
GAGTGGATGCACTCCAAACACACTGTCTTCTATGACCGTCTTCCGCATTACTTCTTGGAGTTCGACCTGTTCGACGTTCAGGATGGCTACTTCCTGTCGACGGTCGCACGGCGCGAAGTGCTGGCGGATTCACCGGTGGTGTCCGTGCCTGTCTTGTATGAAGGCATCGCACCGCGCCGACTGGAAGACCTGTTGGCAATGATCCGCCCGTCGCTGGCAAAGTCTGCCACCTGGCGTGACTCGCTGCGCGACACCGCGCTGCGGCAGGGGCTGGACCCCGAGCGGGTCGCCCGAGAAACTGAAGGGTCGGACCTGTCCGAAGGGCTCTACATCAAAGTCGAATCGGGGCGCGAGACGGTCGACCGACTGAAGTGGGTTCGTTCGGACTTCCTCCAAACCATCCTGAAGAGCGATAGCCACTGGATCACGCGCCCAGTGGTGCCAAACCAACTAACGCCTGGCGTCGATCTTTTTGCGGCATCCACGGCGACATGGCCGAATTCCAGCGAGACCGACCGCAGAGGCGCGTCCTATGGCGGTTTCAGGAGCACACGAATAGGCAACTATGAGCAATTGCTGGCAGCGGTTCCTTGCCCGGCGGGCGACGGCTTTGACTGGCCAGCACTGCTCGCCCTGGTGCCCGAGATAACGGCGCTGGCTGAGGTGCCGCAGGACCCGGTGCATCACGCCGAAGGCGATGTGCTCACACACACGCGCATGGTCTGCGAATCCCTGCTGACGTTGCCGTACTACCAACAGGCTGACGAGGCGCAACGATTTATCCTCTTCTATTCCGCACTACTGCACGACATCGCCAAGCCCTCCTGCATAGTAATTGACGGTCGGCGCATCAGCAGTCCCGGCCACTCGCGCCGAGGCTCTGTAGACATCCGCGTCATGCTCTGGCGAGCCGAGGTTCCCTTTGTTCTGCGGGAGCGCATCTGCCGCATCGTCGCGAACCATCAGGTGCCTTTCTTTGCCATCAAGGGGAACTGGGCCGACGAGTCGCCTGAATTCATTGTGCGCAGGCTCTCATGGGAAGTATCGTCTATTGCGGATCTCGCGGCGGTCGCCGAGGCGGACATGCGCGGTCGGCGCTGCGATGATGCTCAATCCACACTGGACGACATTGAGCTTTTCCGGGAAGTTGCGCGGGAAGAAGGCTGCTTGGAAACGCCCCGCCAGTTCGCCGACGCCCACACCCGGCTGATGTACTGCCGTAGCGGCGGCACCATGTCGGTGGATCATCCATTCTTCCAGAAACCTGGGTCGAAGGTCATTGTGATGTCCGGCCTACCGGCATCCGGCAAGGATACATGGGTTGCCGCACACGCCAAAGGACTACCGGTAATCTCCTTCGATGATGCCCGCGAGGAACTTGGCATCAAGCATGGCGGCAACGTCGGGGCGGCCGTCCATCTTGCGGTGGACCGTGCCAAGGCGTTGCTACGCGACAAGGCACCATTCGTCTGGAACGCAACGCATCTGTCCGGACAGATGCGCCAGAAGACGCTGGACTTGCTGTACGCCTACAACGCCGAGGTCGAGATCGTCTATCTTGAAAACACAGAGCGAGAAATCATGCGGCGCAACACCAAGCGGGATACGACACTTAGCAATGCCGGCATCGAAAAGATGCTGTACCGATGGGAGGTGCCAACACCAATCGAAGCGCACAGGGTTACTTACCATGCTGACACCGTTATCTTTCCTGAAACATTCCTGGTACAGTCCTTCGACTGTTCCCCCGCCTGAAGGCGTGGGTTTTCAACTTCACTGAACCTTAGTTAGCTATAGGTCAGAAACAATGGCTACCAAAGACCGGTCAATTTTGCAGCAGATCAAGAAAAAAAAAGACCCGGATAAGCGTAGAGCACTCGCTATTGAGTGGGCGCATTCGCTCGACCACGAGCTGAACGCTACAGTTGAGCGAATGCGCAAGGCGGAGGCAAGACATGATTTATCCGCCATGTCTGACGCGCTGACTCAAATGATAGCGATTGTGGAGAAGAAGCTCCCCGCGCTTGTGAGGATCATAGAAATACTCACCCGCCAGGATGACACAAAAAGCGAAAGCCCGTCATGACGGGCTTTCGGCGATGATTCCTTTCCATTACAAAGGCCGTTTCAATCCAACGCACCCGATGGGTGCGACAGCGCAATGGTAGACGATGCAACGTGAGAGTCAACGTCCGACGCCGGAAGCAATCATTACCGCAAGGAAAGGCGCCGGTCTGAGATAGATCCGGCGGCTGCTACCACTGGGACTGTAGCAGGGCCGCCCGCGCCTGATGCTTCAGGTCGACGACCTTTGCTATCCAGTCCTCCGCATTACAGACTTGGCACAACGTCTTGTAAGCGGATAGCAGCGATTCCGAAAGAACAACCGGCTTACCCAAGCGGATGAAGCCTTCTCGATGCATTTGTGCACGAAGCAAAACCGGGTAAGGTTTTTCCGGACACCTGGGATACCTGTCATTTGGCAGCTCATACCGAACCATGGCAGTGACCTGGGAGGCCCCCAACGGATTAAGACTTGCCAAATGACAGGTATCCCAGGTGTCCGGAAAAACCTTACCCGGTGTTGCTTCGTGCACAAATGCATCGAGAAGGCTTCATCCGCTTGGGTCA
>JAITWP010000231.1 GCA_031285365.1 Azoarcus sp. | reverse complement strand
ATCGGTCGAAGCTGTCCACCACGTCGTACTTGACGTTCTCCGGTGCATGGCACCGGTTCATTTCATCGAAGAATTTGCGGGCGCACTTGATCTTGGTCTTTTCTATTTCGCGCAATGTCATTGATGACATGGAGCCTTTGGTTTCAGCGACGAAATAAATGTGTTTGACGCTTCCTTCCTTGAAGGCGATCGCCCAGTCGGGGTTGTAGTCTCCCACCGGCGTGGGAATCAGAAAACCGCGTGGCAGCTTGGCATACACCACGACTTCATGACTCACTTCCAAAGCTTCCGCAAACTCGCGCTCGGGGGATGAATTGGAGTCCGGCAATACGTAGTCGTAAATATGGTGTCGCGGTGTTTTGACCGCCTTGCTGAAGTCCTGCTGGGTCTGCCCGGCGGTGAAGATGTCGAGTCGAATTTGTCCTCCACCGGGTCGTAGGCCAGATGCTCGATGATGACCGTGGCCTTCTGCTCGTTGATGAGCCGGATGGCCTCGGCGATGAAACTCTCGGGGTTTGTTTTGAACTGTGCGAAGACTGCGGCATTGGTCCCCTTGAGGATGTCCGCCACCGTCCGCCGCGTCAGTTGCGTGCCTTCGGCGAGCTTGCCGATCAAGTCGTACTTGACCGCCGAGTGAGCCGATTTTTTGCGCTCCTCGACAGTTCTTTCGGAAACCTTGAAACCCTCCCCGCGCCTGATTTCGTCCAGAGTCACCTGATCGATCTGCTCGCCCGCCTGGATGGTGTATTGGAGCGGCGTGACGCGCAGCCCCTCATTCTTGTCGTTGAGCGCAGCAATTGCTTTGCCGATCAGTTCATCCGAATCAAACGCAACGCTGTATGCCGCCTTGCGATTGATGCGTTGCCACAGCGCCTTGAATTCCTGCTTGGCGAAGTTCGCATTGAGCGGGTTCTTCTTCGGTTTGCGGTCGTCACCGATGTCAGGCAACTGGCTGGCGCTGAACACGCTGTCGATGAGTTGAAACACTTGTTCGGCGTGCGGCGTCAAGTCTTGCGGCAAGTCGGCCAGCGTTCCGGTCTTTCTGGCATCGTGATAGGCGGCTGTAATCCGGTCCGCATCGTCGGTGTAGTCGTTTTTGACCAGATAGCGATAAATCTGCGTGGCCATGTGCGCCGTGACCGGCACGTCGCCGCCGGCCGTCTTGAGCGTCTTGCCGATGAAATAGTTTGTGTCCGCCACCCGAGGCCGCTCGGACAGCGATGCGCCGATGTCTTTTTGCAGCGCCGCCACGAAATCCTTGTAGCTTTCGCTGGCGACCACGGTCAGCACGTTCACGTCATGAACGATGGCCGGGTTGTCCAGCCGATCCCCTTGCTGGTCGACCGACAGACGCAGCCCTCGCCCAACCTCCTGCCGCCGCGAGACGGTGTTGTCGCTGTGCTTGAGCGCGCAGATGACGAACACGTTCGGGTTGTCCCAACCCTCGCGCAGCGCCGAGTGCGAAAAAATGAAACGCACCGGTTCGGCCAGCGATAGCAGCCGTTCCTTGTTCTTCAGAATCAGGTCGTAGGCGTCCACATCGTCGGACTGCCCGGCGTTTTCACCACGCGCCGCGACCTTGGGATCGGCCAACCGCCTGGTTTTCTTGTCGATGGAAAAGTAACCGTCGTGGGTCTTGTTCGTCGCGATGCCTTTGAGGTATTGGACGTAAGCCGTTTCGTCCAGATCGAGCATTTCATCGAGGTATTGGTTGTATTCCTCCTCGAAGACGCGGGCATATTCGCCCTTTTCATCGGGCGCGGAGTAATCGCGGTATTTGGCAACCTCGTCGATAAAAAACAGGGTCAGCACTTTCACGCCCTGATGAAACAACGCCTGTTCCTTGTCGAAATGCGCCTTGATCGCCTCCCGAATCTGGATGCGGCGCAGCGTTGCTTCGGCATGGTCATTCGTGACCTCGCCCACCGTCAACTCCACACCATTGGTGAAACTCAGCGTGTCGGTGTTCGCGTTGATGTCCGTCACCACGAAACCGTCGCGATATGGGTCCAGCCCGTTGGAGAGGGCGAACAGGTTGTCCCCCATGCGCAGCTTGCGAACGATGCGCTTGATATTGCCGCCGGCCTGCTTCTGTTCAAGTTCGATCCGCGCCTCGGGCGGCTTCTTGCTTGAAATCTCGATCGATTGCAGATAGAGATAACCGGCAGTCCCCGCCAATCCCTTCACCGCGATACCGCGCACGGCGATTTTCTTCACCAGCTTCTGGTTGTAGGCGTCCAGCGCATCCAGCCGGTGAATCTTGTTGTGCGCGGTCTTGTGGGTGGCCGAGTAACGCAGAATCATCAAGGGGTTGAATTCCCTCAGCGCATCCAGCGTTTTTTCACCCTCCATTTTTTGCGGTTCATCCAGAATCAGAATGGGATGATTGGCTTTGATAACGTCAATTGGACGGCGAGATTGAAAATCATCAAGCTCAACGTAAATTCTCCGGGCTTCATCGCTCGCATTGGCCTTCATGTTTTTTTGTGCATTAAACGCCTGCACATTGATGACCATCACGTTGATGCCCGCATCCGCCGAAAAGCTCTCCAAGTGGTGCAATTGCTTGGAGTTGTAGATGAAGAAGCGCGCCTTTTTCTGGTAGCTCTCCAGAAAATGCTCGGCGGTGATCTCCAGCGACTTCGCCACGCCTTCGCGGATGGCGATGCTGGGTACGACGATGATGAACTTGCTCCAGCCGTAACGCTTGTTCAGCTCGAATATCGTCTTGATGTAGCAGTAGGTCTTGCCCGTGCCGGTTTCCATCTCGATGTCGAGATTTACGCGGGCGATTTTTGTTTTGACCAGCGATTCGGAAACAAGCAAATTCTGCCCGCGCTGCACCTGCTGGACGTTCTTCAGCAGGGTTGAGTCCGAAAGCATCAGATCGGCGTTCTTGAAACCCGCGTCTTCGCCCAATGTGCTGCCGATGGTCTGCCCCTTGACCTGCTTGCCGGGGTCGATGCGGTAGCTGATCGCCTCCGGGCTGGCGAGCGGCTGCCCCTGGAAGCAGTCCACCACCACCTGCACGGCGGCGGTTTGGTAGGCCTGGGTTTTGAACTTCAGCTTCATGTTGGCTGGCTTTCGCTCTCTTTTGAGTTTCTTTGTTGTCTCTTTGTGGGGCAGCATGCCAAAGAGAGGTAACTTGTTGATTTTCAATGGTATTTTTGAAAATCTCTCGGCGATTCTCTAATTTCTCTCGGCGCGCTCTAATTTTTCGCCGCCAGTTTCCAGCGGGGGGCTGTATCCGACCCGGCGTTTTCAATCACGCCCTTGCGCCGAAGTTTGCCTAGCAGGTTGCTCACCTTGGTGTACCTCTGCTCACTGGTCAAGGCGTCGCTGAGTTTGTCCAACAGCAGTTTGTTGAGATCGGCGCGGGAAGCCTCGCCGAACTTGGTCAGATAGTCCGTCATTAGCTTGGTGTAGAACTCATCATCCTGCGCACGAGTGCGGATGTAATCAATCTTGCTTTCCGTGGCGGCCGCCACCGCCGCCGAGACAAGGTAGTTCGGCTTGCGCCCCTCGATCAGCCTCGCCTTGCGCAGATGCGCCGCGGCTTCGTCCGGGATCGGCAACTTCTTCTGCACCCGATCCAGCGCCAGCACGTCGGCCAGCGGGAGGTCGGTTTTCTGGATCAGCAGGCCACTGTAAGCCATGTCGATTACGCCCCCATAGATCGTCATTTTCGTCATCCCGCGCTCGCTCAGGTCATAGTCGGGCAATGGGAAGTAGCGCCGAACCTGCCCCCTGTACATGTCGCGTATGCCGAAACCCATCGTATCGATCATGTTCAATTCCGACATCGCCTGGGCGAGAAATGGATTGCGATAGTGGACAGGAACTTTGGTGCCGCCGATGTAGTCGCCGGGTTGCCCTTCGAAAAAACCACCCACGTTCTGGAATACCAGCTTGTCCAATTGCTCTATCACCACGATCCGGCCATGATCCGTGTAATCTTGGTGAGCAATGCAATTGTGCAAAGCCTCCAGAACAATTTTGCGATCGTATTTGGGAATCTCCACCGCCACCAATTCGTTGGGCGGCAGGATGCGCAATTGGATATTGCGGATGCGCTGGTAGAGTGCGGTCGTGTTGGTCAGGAACGGAACGCTGAAATGCTCATAGGCGCGTTCCTGGCCTTCCAGACTCCAGGTCAATTGCGCGGGATGGGGTGACAAGCGCCAGGCGGATTCGCGTTTCCCGAGGAGCAGCAAAGTGGTGCGCGTGATGCGCCCGTCCTGGGTCAAGCGGGCGCGGTCGAGAAAAGTCGCCAAGGGCCAATCCTTGACCTCATCAAGGGTGAGACGATTGGCGTATTTCTGGGCAAAGGCTTCACGCGCTTTACGCACTGCCTCATCGTCCAGATCATTGAGTGTGGCGCCAGCCACGATCTGCGCCGTCCAGTCCTGCGCCAGCGTCTGGCGGCGGATTTCGTCCTGTTTGTCCAGCCCAAGCGAAGTCAGGCTTTCACCGGCGCGGGCGTAGTAATGGCCTTTCCATGCAATCGGGATGCCACGCGGTGCTGGTGGAATTTCGAACAACAGCACGCGGCCACCGGCATGATGCAGTTCGTGGATGTTGCGCAACGTGATGCGCGGCTC
>JAITWP010000254.1 GCA_031285365.1 Azoarcus sp. | reverse complement strand
GAAAAAGGTTTCGGTCTTGCCTGCCTTCCAGAAGGACGGCGCAGACAATCGTTGATGTCTGCGTTCGCACGCACAATAAAATTGTTCGACGATCGCATCCTTGCTTTTGACAAGACTGCCGCGCTCGCGTTTGCCGAAATGGCCATTGGTGCGCGTAGTAAGGGACGTGGCTTCCCTACTCCGGACGGCTACATCGCAGCGATTGCGTCAGCACACGACTTCGCTGTTGCAACTCGTGATGTCGCCCCTTTCCTGGCAGGCGGGATCGAGGTCATCAATCCCTGGGAAGATCAATGAAACTCGGTTACGCGCGCGTCAGCACCAGCGAACGGAACCTGACCTTGCAGCTCGATGCACTGCGTGGTGCCGGCTGCGAACGGATCTTCGAGGATCGCCACCGGCAGGATCTCGAGGCCTTCGGCCACCGGGCCAAGAAATTCCCGCAGGCTCTCACGCGGAGCCGGATCGAAGTTGATGAAGATCATCCCGGCAACGACATCGGTCGCCACCTGCTTCAGGCCGACATCTTCCTTTGAAACATGAAAGCGCTCGAAATCGGGCGCGCTGAGCAGCTTTCCGTCCATGCCGAACGTCCACATGTGATAGGGGCAGCTGAATTTCGACGTCTTGCCGCAGCTTTCCTCGGTCAACTGTGTGCCGCGGTGCGTACAGGCGTTGTGAAAGGTGCGGACGACACCGTCCTTGCCACGGGCAATGATCAGCGAGGCCCGGGCGAACTCGACTTCCCGACGGATGAAGCTGCCGGGTTCAGGCAGTTCGCAGACATGACCGATGTGGAGCCAGGTGCGCATGAAGATGGCCTGGCGTTCGAGTTCCCAGCGGTCAGCGTCGTAATAGGGCCTGGCTGAAACCGGACCATTGGTGCGAAGCTGCGAAAAGGCCTCTTGCGCGGGCAGCATCGCAATCGACTGCTGAGCATTCATCATCGTCTCCCATCACGTCCGGCGCGAAAGCAATCATTCCGGGCGCAATCGCGCACGGTGGTTCGCGCCATTCGATCAAGCTCACCCATCATCGAGCGACTCGGTCAAAACAGGATACTGGTTTACCCATTCCTAAGCAATACGGCCTGTATTTTGGTGAAAAATGAGATAAAAAGGGCTCTTGTTTGCGAAATTGATCGACCTCTAACGGATGCCATGACATGTGCCGTCCGTGAAAAATGATCGCCGCCCATCCGCCGTCGAAGCAGCCGCCGCCGCACTTCGCGCATCATCTCTGGCAGTGCCGGAGGGAACCTTCCTTGGTAACGAGGAGGCCCTGATTGCCCGGCTGCGCGTCGCTCGCAACACGGTGCGTCAGGCAGCGCGACTGCTTGAACGGGAGGGAATTGTGCAGGTCCGCCCCGGGATCAACGGAGGCTACTTCGCCACTCGCCCCGACCTCAACATCATAGAACATGCTGTCAGTGCCTATCTGTCGACTATGGCAGTAGGCGTGCAGGATGTGACCTATATCGCTTCCCTGCTCTGGGTCGAAGCCGTGCGCCGGGCAGCGAGAATGCCATCGCACCTGGTCAAGCCCATGGTCGAAGATTTCACCGCCAGGCTCAAGCTGCTTGCCCCGGACGCTCGCTTTCGTGACATTCTGGATATTGAGGACGCGAACCGCTCGGCAATCTTTGCCTTGACGGAAAGCGCATTCATCGAGCTCGTCTTTCAGATCAACTACACCTTCGCCCAAGGCAATTTCGTTGGAGACTGGGCCAACGATGGCATTGAGGAGCACATCGCATTCGTCCAGGCCTGGCGTGACGCGAAATTGATGGAACTGATGGCAATCGCCGATGGCGATGAGCAACTGGCAGTGATGGCGGCTCAACACGCGCGCAATATCTGGCACAAGCGCTTCTGGGGCGCCTAGAAATGCCACGGAAGATTTATACCGTTAGCTTGAACTGCACGTTGGGCAAGTCTTCGAGCATTCTGATACGGGAAAAAGTCCGATCCATTGCTTCGTGATCGAGCGTCGGCTGTGAGAATATCCTGTACTTCTCCCAAATCCGATCCATATCCAGCTTGTACTTCTCGTCAAATGGATCGCCGAGCGCGGTGCCGCCCTCCTTCCTGAAGGTGCCGCCCCTGGTGACCACGTCCACAACGGTGGCCATATACTTGTTGCCCTCGTTGGTGAGCACGCTGTCCTGCTCATAGCGCGGATTGGGTGTGATCGAAATTTTCCTGGCGAGGTCGTCCAACATGGGATTGCGTACCGCAGCGGCCTGCCATTCCGGACCCATCTCCCAGCCAAGGATCCCCGCCGCTGCCACAGCATGAGGAAAGCTGAACTGGGCATCATACTCGTTGGTGATCTCGATGTTGTCGCAGAACCAGGGGCTGGCAATGAAATCCCACGTCTGTACGCGGATCTGCTCGATGTCGTTCGGCTGAAGCCCGTGTTCCGCCATGATCTCTTTTATCAGTGTGATCGATATCTGGGAGTAGCGGCATACGGCCCAGGGCTTGATCGAGGTTTCCGCAATCCACCACCGCTTGCCGATATCCTCGAACATCAATTGCTCGTCGATACCGTCGAAGCCGATGAAATGGGCATAGTTCGGCTCACCGTCGAAGATCGTGCGATCACTGGTGAGCCCGGCCTTTGCGAACTGAGCGGCAGTCACCGCGGCAAAAGCCGTGTAGTGGTTCGCCCAGTATTTCATGTCATGCCTGCGGCCCGAGCCCATCTGGTTCCATCGACCGTTGGCGTGGGGCGAACCGAACGCGGCGATGCTGAAAGCCATCGCGGTCTGCTCCTCGGTCAGCCGATAGAGGTTGGCTGCCGCGGCGACAGCCCCCATGACGAACCAGCCCATCGACCCCTGCCTGGTCTTGAGGATGGATCGCTTGCAGCGGATGGCAACATCGTAGCCGATCGCCACGGCGGCGATCAGCGCCTTGCCGCTGGCTCCAACCTCCTCCGCGACCGCCAGCGCGCTGGCAAACACCGAAGCGAGCGGATGGCACGTCGTGTAAAAGGTATCATCGGCATCCAGCGCATTGATAAGATAGGAATTGGCGAATGCTGCGGCGGCAGCGGACACCTTCTTGCCAGTCGTGAGGATGACGGCCTGTTCCGGCCCGCCCATCGCTTCGGGCACTTTGACGAAATGCCGCGCCCCCGGGAGCACCGAAGCACCAAAACCACACGCCAGCGAGTCGGCGATGAGGACTTTCGTGTATTCGACCACATCATGCGGAATGTCTGAATAATTTGCCCGACAGACGAATTGGGCCATCCGCGCCGTGAGCCCGTTTTCCTGATGAATATCGCCCATTTTCAGATCACTTTCTGTTCGCCTATCTTCTCAAATCGTCGAACGGCCGCCGCCGTAAACTGGATGCGCATTCAACGACACTTCAGGGCGCAATCCACATGCCGCCATCGACGTTGATGGTTTGCCCGGTGATATAGCCGCCGTCCTCGCTGGCGAGGAAAACAACCGTTCGCCCCACATCCAGTTCACTGCTGCCGATGCGCTTGAGAGAGGTATCCGCCGTCAGCGAGGCGATATGTTCCGGGTTGTGCTCGATCATATACTCGACGCCCGGCGAGTCCGAGTATGGGCACACGACATTCACCGTAATGCCCAGAGGCCCCCATTCACGGGCGGCAACGCGGCTGAGTGCGCGCACGGCTTCCTTGGCCATGGCATAGGCGCCGAACCCGGCGTCACCACGAATCCCGGCAACCGATCCGATGTTGATGACGCGGCCACGATTTGCCTCAAGTTGCCCGAAACTGGCCTGCATGAAATTGAGCGCCCCATGCGTCCCCTTCATGGCGACATGCATGTCCTTGTCGGTTGTCTCGACGATGCTGACGACAGGCCGGGACGTGTGTGCGTTGTTTACCAGGATGTCGAGACGACCGAATGCCGCCACTGTTGCGGCAACGGTGGTTTCGACCTGTTCACGTGAGGCCACATCGCAACCCAGTGCAATCGCCCGGCCCCCGGCTGCTGCGATCTCGGCGGCGGTCCTTTCGCACTTTGCCAGCGTGCGACCGACAACCGCCACATGCGCGCCCTCCCGTGCCAGGGCAAGGGCAATCCCTCTACCAACGCCCTGCCCTGCCCCGGTAACCAGCGCCGCCTTGCCTGCAAGTCTTGCCATTGCGATGTACTTTGTCCTCTGAGATCCGGGGAAAGGTTGCGATCAGTTCAGAATAATGAAGCTCATCCCTGAAACCGATATTCTTCAGTCATTTCTGCGTGTGAATTTTGCGGGCGGCCTCGATTGAAGCCGGACGAAAATAATAGACGGCTCGAGCGATCTCGCGTTTGTCATTTAATGTAAAATGATCGATCACCAGCAACCGAAAGTGCGGATCGGGATCAACATCTATATGGCCCGCAGCTTCCATAAAGCATTCTCTGCCTACTGAATGGAAGGCCACGGGGATTACGGCATTCCCACCCGCGCGACGCGATCACGGCGTGGTATGCGCGCA
>JAITWP010000182.1 GCA_031285365.1 Azoarcus sp. | reverse complement strand
GCCGGTTCGAGCGGCCACGAAACGTCCTGCCCGTCCCCCCCAACTTCCCAGAACAATTCTGCCATCCGGTCGCCCACTGAGCCCAGCGCAAAAACCTGCACGTCATCGGGTTGGACTGGGAGATGGTGCAGGAGGCAAGGTAGGCCGTTCACGCACTCCCAAGCATTCGCCCCCCCCCGCTCGGACGGGAATGACCGCCCGCGTCGTAGAGTTGCGGATGGTCTGCGGCAGCAAGCAGGACGGAGAGAGCGCCCTGGTTGTGCTGCATGTGTTTGGTGATGAGTTGACCGTTGATGTGGTTGCGCTCACGCGCGCACGCGGCAAGCGAGAGCACTTCGTCCCATTGCGCAAGCGCCTTGGGCATTTTGGCGCAAAGGACACGTATCGCGGCGTCGTCCTTGCCGCGACCAAAACGGCCTACCAGCATGGAACGGTCGTCGTGCAGGTGTTGCAGCTGACGGTAACGCTCGTTTTTTTCCTTCGTGATCAAAAGCAGGCCGTCCGTGTCTCCGGAGACGAGCACGGTTTCTTCGCGTTCGAGGAGATCGAGGAATTTTTTGAGTTGGCTGGATTCGGCTTCGAGCAAAAGAGAGATGCGCTGAAGTTCTTGGGGATTGGGGGTGTGCATGATCGTACCGGCAACAGGTGTTGAGACAGACTTTTCCATGCACACTTCGTGCCATGTTTTTCGTTGCCGGTAAACATAAAAATGCGGGGATTGCGTTATTGGCTCGCAATCCCCGCCGTCAGACGCGGAGTATCTCTATTGATCGCGTCCGATTTTCGAGTCGAACATTTGTCGGACTTCGTTGATGAGCCCATCGGCGATGCGGTCCGTATCAATCTTGAAACGGCCTTCGCGGATGGCCTGTTTGATTTCTTCTACGCGGGCGCGATCTATCGACGGCGTTTCCGCCAGGGCGGCCTCGGCCTTTTGCAGGGTCGAGCCGAGTGGCGATAGCTGTACCTGTTCTCCGGTATTTGCAATGTATGCGGGACCTGGCCGTGGGCGCGCTTCAGTTGCGGGAGTCGGGCCGACAGGTTTGCCAAGGCTTTCGACTTTCATGATAAAAACTCCGGAAAGGAAAGTGTCGGGAATTGAAGGTTTCTGACTGTTTCCTACGGCATGGCAGAAGAGAACTTTAGCAGATTCTTCAAAAATACCGTTAGCACATTCTGAGATAACTGTCCATGCATGATCGAGAGGATGTCAGGGGCCGACCTCTATGGTGCCATCATGGAGTGCCGTGCCGGTGATGACCTGGTTGTTGGGCAGGCGCACCCGGACCGTTTCACCCGGCGCGGCAGAATTAAGGGCACGGCCGGTGTTTGAAACCCGGAAAGCTTCACCCCGGCTGAAAACAGTGACGGTGCTGCCTTGACGCACGGCTTTCGGGATGCGCAACATTCTGGCCCGCAACGGTGTGCCCTGGGCAAGCGCCTGCCTGGCAGGGCGGCCCGTGGCTTGGCTGGCGTCAGTAAGCACGTCGTCGGGCAGGGCGGCAATGTCGCCGCGGCGGTGTTCGATTTCGGCAGGGCCAATGATTTGCCCGGCGGTCAGGGGGCGGGCGACGACGAGGTAGTCACTGATGACTTTTACGCGTGCCTGCAGATAGATCGTCCAGGCCACCGGAGACTCGCAGCGTACGCCAACGCTGAATGCGCCCCAGGCACGAGCCGAATTGGGCAGGAAGGCGGTCGGTTCGGAGCAGGGCGGCAAACGGTTGCCGGGATCAAGCGGGCTGACTTCGATGCTGACTTCGCCGGGAAGCCCTCGTGTTTCTTTTTCAATGAATGCACGGGCCGCCGCTTCAACCGGGGCGGTCGGCTGCTGCGCAATGGCGCTGATCGAGGCGAAAAACAGGGCGAAGCTCAAAAATGGGCGGCCAGTCATTTTGCTTTGTCCTATGGGCGGAATCTCGCGGCATGAATAAACAGTGGTGAGTGAAATTGCAGCACGACTAATGGATGCTGGCAAGGGTTGTGTGTTTAATTTCCTCTCATGCCTGCGGGAAAGCGGTGAGAAAAGAGGAAAACGGGGTCGTAGGATGGGTTGAGTGAAACGATACCCATCAATTTTTTTATCAACGCCTTTCTTAAAATGCGACAACCAACAGACAGGAATTGATTGGTATCGTTTCGCTCAACCCATCCTACAGTCTTTTTCCGCGATGCAGCATATTGAAACAATAAAAAATCATGACTATCTATGTGAAAAATATCACAGTCATTCCAATGAAGATACTGTTTTTTTGGGATGAAATTTGAACTAATTTTGATGTTTATTTAAATGAAATTACTTTAAATACATCACGTTATATTTCGTAGTTACGGCAAAATTGTTATATTCAGGCGGAAATTTCTGCCGCTTTACAACAGGATTATGAATGTTCTACTCTAATAACCGACGTCAATTAGCCTATCTTATCCGCGCAACACAACAAAAACGGAAGGGTAGCACCGCCGTCATGATGGCAAATAGTGCCTCACGTAGGCTGGCATGGAAACTGCATCGTGGGGCAGGGCATGGAGGAGAAAATGAAAAACCTGCTCGAAAAAAATTTATCGGTTCATCAGACGGCGCTGAATCTTCAGGCGTACCGGCAGCAGTTGTTGGCCTCGAACATTGCCAATTCCGATACGCCGAATTACAAGGCGCGGGATCTTTTGTTCCGCGACGCACTAAGTGCGGCGCTGGACCGGGGTTCCTTGGGGCAATCGCTGCCGCTGATGAAAACCCATGCCCGGCATTTGGGGGGAAAGGCAGAATTTTCGCCAAATACGTTCGTGCGTTATCGCACGGAATGGCAGTCGGCAGTAGACGGCAATACCGTAGATATGGACACGGAACGCGCTGCTTTTGCCGAAAACACGGTGCATTACGAAGCCAGTATCACTTTCATCAACGGCCTGCTGCGCTCGATGCAGTCGGCCATCAGCGGTCAGTAACGGGCCGGAACTGCGCCTTGGCAAGCGCCGTTCTCCGTTCCAGGTCGCATTCGGGAGACGCCGATGAGCGGCAACATGTTCAACGTATTCGGTATCGCCGGTTCGGCGCTTACGGCGCAGTCGTTGCGCCTGAATACGACGGCTTCCAATCTTGCCAACGCCGATAGTGTCACTTCAGAGGACGGCCAACCTTACCGGGCCAAACAGGTCGTTTTTGCCGCCCGGCAATTGCCGGGTGCCGGTCCCGCCGCAACAGGCGTGGTAGTCACGCAGATCGTCAAGAGCGCCGCACCCATGCGGCTCGTCTATCAGCCGAACAGCCCCGCAGCCAATGCCGAGGGCTATGTCGAGATGCCCAATGTCAACGTGGCCGAAGAGATGGTCAACATGATCTCCGCCTCGCGTTCGTACCAGAACAACGCCGAGGTAATGAACACGGCACGATCCTTGCTACAGCGTACCTTGCAGATTGGTCAATAAATGACCCGACCGGCGAAATTGCCGGTTCAAGCAGGAGTACGAAGATGAGTGTTTCTACAGACAGTACGGTCGCCAGCATCCTGTCCAGCCTGGCCCGCAGTCAGCCCGCCAGCCAAACAGTGATGCAGGAGGAACAGAACCGCTTCCTCACGCTGCTCACGACGCAGTTGCGCAACCAGGATCCGATGAATCCGCTGGATAACGCGGATCTGACCATGCAACTGGCGCAGATGAGTACGGTCGACGCGCTCGAACGCATCAACAAGCTGGTGCAGTCATTGGTGGAATCCAGTGATCTGGCGGACAGCACAGCGTTGATCGGGCGTGGCGTGCTGGTCGGTGGCAAGAGTCTCGGGCTGACCGAAGCGGGCGCGATCGGCGGTTTTGAGCTTAATGCGCCCGCCAGCAGCGTCGTAGTCACTATCTACGACTCCAGCGGACAGGTAGTGACGAAACTCGAATTCAGCGACGTGAATGCGGGTAGCCACAACTACGTCTGGGACGGTCAACTCGAAGATGGTACCCAGGCTGCGGCAGGCATGTACACCGTGGGCGTGTCTGCAACAACCCAGGACGGTTTTCCCGTGGGTGTTGGCGCATTGCAGTTCGGCCCGGTGACGAGCGTGGTGCGTGGCCCGAACGGAAATGATTTGCAGGTTGGCGGTTTGGGCATCTACAAGCTCGATGACGTCAGACAGATTCTTTGAGAAAGGAGAAACATCATGGGATTTTCACAAGGCTTGAGCGGACTGAACACGTCCTCGCGCGCACTCGATGTCATCTCCAACAACATCGCCA
>JAITWP010000161.1 GCA_031285365.1 Azoarcus sp. | reverse complement strand
CGGGTATGGAGGAACTCTATCAGGCATTCATCGAGGGGCTTGGGGTGGAATTGCCAAACCGGGTGACGCTGGACAAGGCTTTCATGAGCATGCTCGGTCAGGTACTGCGCCACTACACTCAGGGTACGGTAGATCTGATCGCGGGCCGGACGGTCGTCAAACAAGCGGTCAGGGCCAATATCACCGTGATTGCGCCGGAACGGAACAACCCGCTTAAATTTGCGCCGGATTCCAATGCCGCACTGATGGGCATGTTTGGGCGCCCTTTGCCGGGATTCATGGAACCTGTCGAAGCCATACGCAATGCCTATGTCGATTTGCGCGCTCACCAGATTGGCGTCATCCAGGGCATGCAGGCAGCGTTGAATCACGTATTGGATCGTTTCAACCCGGAAATACTCGGCGACAAGATGCCTGCCCGGGGCATGATCGAGAACACGTTTCCGGTGGCGCACAAGGCTCGTCTGTGGAAGGAATATGGGCATTACTTCTTCGCAATTCGGGAAAAAGCCAGCGACCATTTCCAGGAATTCTTTGGTGAAGCCTTCCTCAAGGCTTACGAAAAAGCGATTTTAACGGTGCAGTCCGGTGAGAGGTCAGGCAGGTCATGATGCGGTTGTCGGTAGCACACCGGAGTGAATGCGGAGGCCGCAAGGCAAACGAGGATGCGGTTGGCTTTTGTGCCAATGAAACGCAGGGTTGCTTCGTGCTGGCAGACGGTACGGGAGGGCACGAAGGGGGAGCGCTTGCCTCGGATACCGTCGTCAGACAGGTGTTGGCCCATTTTTCTGCTGCGCCCCAAGTCGACGGCGACTCGGCCGGTACGTTGATGACGGTAGCGCGCGAAGCCCTGTCCGATGTACGCAAGCTTCATCCCCAGTTTCCCGAGATGAACACGACGATAGCGACCCTGGTGCTGAATGCGGAAAGCAGGCTTGCTTACTGGAATTCCATAGGCGATAGCCGCATCTACCTGTTCAGAAACGGACGAGCCCGCAGCCTGACGACCGACCACAGCATCCTGCAATCCATGATCGATGCCGGTTTTTTCACTGGAGATCTGCGCGGTAATTCAAGAAGGAACATGCTGTATGCGGCGGTGGGTAGTGAAGAGGTACCGGAACGCGCCATTCACAGCGAACCGTTCGCCCTGCAACCGGGCGACGTTTTTCTGTTGTGTTCCGACGGTCTTTGGGAAAACATCGACGAAGAGATCATGGAAGAAATACTCCTACGCTCGGAGACTCCGGAGCAGTGGATCGACGACATGATGAAGGCAGTGCCCAATCCTTGTGCACCCGATCAGGACAATTTCAGCGCCCTGTCCGTATGGATCGGGGAGCATGAAACGGCAACAACTCGTCGTATCCCGGCCGAAAACCCCACGCAGGAGTGAGGCAGCAATGAAAATGCTCCGTTTTTTCAAACGCCCCAGTTACGTGGGCTGGTTTGGAAAGCTGCCGTCGGTTGGCGATTTTGCCGGCAGAGGAATGCCATCTGTCCTGAAAGAAACTGTCCACGGATGGATGTCCTCCGGCATGGCAGCACTTGCACACTCACGGCCTAATGACTGGCAGGCGGCTTACCTGGTTTCCCCTGTCTGGCATTTCCTCATCGGCTCAAGGATCTGGGACACCCCCCCTTTGATTGGTTGCCTTGCGCCAAGCGTCGACAAGGTGGGGCGTTGTTCGCCCCTGATCGCCCTGCGTTCGTTTTACAAGCGCGATGTCTACAGCGAATTGCCGCCGAACAGCCGCTGGCTGTATCAGGTCGACATGGCGTTGCGGCAAGCTATCGGGGAGCGTATGCCGATCGATGGCTTGCATGACCTTCTTCTGCAATTGACGAAGGCAGAGAAGGGTGAGCAGAATTCTACGGCCAGCATCCTCTGCGACCTGGGCATTGGCAATGCCAGCGCTGGCGAGCAAAAGGACTGGTTTGCATGGCCGGAGCTTCCGGAACTGTTCAAAGAGCGCAGCAGACACAGTTTCTGGTGGTCGGAACCTTCCCCCAAGCTTCCCCTGAAGCAGGTCGTTCATTCCGGTGTTCCAGATGACAGTCTGTTCTGTTCGCTGATGGATAGCGATGCTCCGAATGAACGGTGTTCCGAATGAGTAAATCCAAGAATGTAAGTCCCGCAGGCGACCTGTTCCTGCCAACCCTGCTGGACAGGCTCTCGGAGCAGGGCGGCGGCGCAATGAACCGCAGTGCCTTCCGCAGGACGGTGCTCAGGGATCTGAACTGGCTGTTGAATTGCACAAACATCGAAGGGCAATTACCAATCCAGAATCTTCCGTATGTCAGGAACTCCGTACTCAACTTCGGCATTCCGCCCTTGGCGGGCGCACGCTTTGCGGAGTCCGAACTCGATGCCGTTGCGGCAGGCATACAGCGTTCGCTTGCCTGTTTCGAGCCACGCATCCTGCCGGAATCCCTAAAAGTTTCCGTGATCCGGGACAAGGAAACCGACGTCTACAGATACAACCATGCCCGCTTCCGGATCGAAGCCAGCTACTGGTTCGAGCCTTACCCGATCGATATGGTCGTTCGCGCCCACTGGGACATGGAAACCGGTGGTGTGGAACTTCGGGAAGAGCAATGAAGAATGACGATAATAAAACGGCAATCGGATTGGTTGCCGGAAGCCGCAGGCTCCCGTTTCAATTCACGGATTGGGCCAAGCGTAGCGGGTATGATTTATACATCGTCGGAATCAAGGGCGAGGTTGACGAAAAACTGAAAAATGAAGTCGGTGAAGGTAGATATAGAGAATTTTATGTTACGGAAATCACAAAAGTAATAGATTTTTTCAAAGCGTACAAGGTTAATGAAGTAGTAATGATTGGTGGAATTGCCCGCGCAAAACTGAAAATCACTTTTGACCTTGTGAAAGTTGTCGCACGGCTCATGTTTATGAAGAACAAACACAAAGGCGTCTTCACCGTAATTCTTTCAATGTTCGATAAACGCGACCTAAAAGTCAGGGCGATACAAGACTTCATGCCGGAGCTATTGATCCGCGAGGGAAGTCTTGGCAAAGCCAATCCCACTGAGGATGATCTTGCCGCGTTCAATAAAAATTTTCCGGCGATATTAAACTACATACGTACCGGCACCGGTCAAGCGATTATTATTTACAAAGGAGAAATCCTTTCCTTCGAGAACATCAAGGGCACAGACGACATGATAGCCCGGGCAACTGCCAAGCGATGCAAATTAGGAGCGTCCAGCGGCGGAATCATGGCCAAGATAATGGAACCTGGGCAAGACAATCGTTTGGATCTACCTGTAGTCGGTACAGGAACGATAGAGATATTGGCGAAAAATGGGATTGATGGAGTGATAGTAGAAGCTGGCCGTACCATTGTTGACGACATGTCGGATACAATAAAATTGGCGGATGAGAAAAACGTATTTGTTTATGGTCTGAAGATTTGAAATAAACTGCTGGAGTCCGGCACTGCCTGCTGCGCTCCAGCCCGTTTTCACCCCATCATACAGCGTATACTTAGGCAGTTCTGGTCTTATCCGGTCGACAGGATGGAAGAGAAGGGATTGGCAGATGCGGATTCTGATCGTTGAGGATAATCGGGATATTCTTGCCAACATGCTGGAATATCTCGGCATGAAGGGCTATATCGTGGATTGCGCGATGGATGGGCTGTCTGGTCTGCATCTGGCGGTAACGCAGCGTTTCGATCTCATTGTGCTTGATCTCATGTTGCCCGGCATTGATGGCCTTGAGCTTTGTAGGCGATTGCGTGAAGACGGAAAAAACGCCGTACCGATCATCATGTTGACCGCGCGTGATACGCTGGATGATCGCTTGCAGGGTTTTGCCTCCGGCGCGGATGACTACCTCATCAAACCGTTTGCACTTTCTGAACTGAATGCGCGGATTGAAGCTGTGCTGCGCCGTTCTCAAGGCACGGTCAGGCGTGTGCTTCATGTCGGCGATCTTCGTTATGACCTGGATTCCCTGGAAGTCAGCCGTGGAGGGCGTTTGCTCAAACTAACCCCGGCCTGCCGCAGGTTGCTGGAGGAATTGATGCTGAAAAGTCCTGCGGTGGTCTCCAGAGAAAGGCTTGAGGAAATTCTCTGGCGCGATGATCCGCCTGAGGGTGATGTGCTGAGAAGTCACATTCATCAGTTGCGTCAGATCGTTGATAAACCGTTTCCGATTCAGCTTTTGCATACCGTGCCTAAATTGGGCCTCCGGCTTGCGGATGGTTCAGTCAAAGGCGAAGCGAAGTAAATACCCCATGTTAAGACAATTCTTGCAGCGTCAAACGCTGGCACGCCGGATCGTAATAACGTTCACCCTGATGACCACGATAGTGGCCGGTACGCTTTCATTTGGGATAGCCTGGACCCTGCATCATACCGAAGAAGCCATTCTCTCCCGCTCCTTCGAGAAAACCGCTATTCGTGTTGCAGACCATCTGCGGCAGGGCAAGGAGCCTCATCCGGAAGATGACAGGCGTATTTTCATTTTTCCCGACCATGACATTCCGCCAGCCTTCGGCAATGCCAGATACGGATTCAGCGAGATGAAAGAAGATGGACGCGACTACTGGGTTTATAAGCACGTGGACAGGGAGAGCGGAAAGTACTATTTGATCGTGGAGGATCAGCACGACTTTGAGGAATGGGAAGATATTTTGGCCGTTATCCTGTTGGTGAGCTTGCTGGCGGCTGTTTTTGGTTCGTTTATCCTGGGGCGGTTGATGGCGCGGCGGGTCATTCTGCCGGTCAGCCAGCTTGCGGGGCAGGTGCGTGGCTTGTCGGCTTACCTGCCAGTCACACCGTTGGCGGAAGGTTATGTGGACGATGAGGTGGGGCAATTGGCGCGCGCCTTTGATGAAGTTTTTGCGCGCCTCAGGTTTTCCATAGAGAAAGAGCGTCTTTTTACCAGCGATGTAAGCCACGAATTGCGTACCCCGTTGATGGTTATTTCAACATCCTGTGAATTGATGTTGACTTCTGATTTGTCGCCACAGGGGCGGGAACAGGTCGAGCGGATTGCGGGCGCTGCCAGGGAAATACTGGCACTGACCGAAACTTTTCTGACGCTTGCGCGGGCGGAATTTGGCAAGGCGATAGATCAGATCGATGCGAAAGGCATTACGCTGAACGCACTTGTGGAAGAAAAAAAAGAACAATGGACAGAGGCGGCCACGGCGAAAGGGTTGGTTTTTCAATTACATAAAGAGGGAGAAAACAAGGGGCACTATCATGCGATTCTCTTGCGCGCCGTTATGGATAATCTGATCCGGAATGCTCTTTATTACACGGAAGAGGGTTGGATCAGGTTGACGTTGGAAGAGGGTGGATTCAGGGTTGAAGACAGTGGAATTGGCATTTCCGATTTAGAAAAAAAAGAGATATTTCAACCGTTCATGCACGGGGCAAAGACGCCCGGAAAAGGGCAGGGATTGGGTTTGTCGCTTGTGCAACGGATTGTCACCCAGCAAGGTTGGCAAATTTCACTGGAGAGTTTGCCTGAAGGCGGATCTCGGTTTACGGTACGGATGGAAAAATAAAGGCGTTCTCAGGATGCCATAGGCGATGAGCTCGCCGCGTCTTGCCGCCCAAACGCCCCATGATGGTGGGCACGACGTCGACCTGCGAGCCTGAAAGGATTTGACAGAAATTTGACTTTTTGCTGACGATTTTTCTACTTTTTGGAAAATAAAATCCCACCAGACTGATGGTAATCACCTCTGGCGCAAGTAGAAAAAGGATCAATGATGTTTTTGTTCGGTTCAGGCAAAATCAAAAGCCACTGGTTGATCCTGGCTTTGGCATTTTATTTCGCCTTTATTTTGAATCTTGGGTTCTGGCGGTTTATAGTCGAACGGATTGATGTTGCCAACGGAATTTTG
>JAITWP010000149.1 GCA_031285365.1 Azoarcus sp. | reverse complement strand
AAGTGATTCCCTGCCGTCGCTGAACCTGCTCGATGCCGCGTCGAACAGCGGAGAACTGCCTTCGACCGAGACGCTTGAATTCACCTCCCGCCTGATTGAGACCAAGCTTGCCGATTTTGGGGTCGAAGTCAAAGTACTGGCGGCTTATCCGGGGCCGGTCATCACCCGCTACGAGGTCGAACCGGCAATCGGGGTCAAAGGCGCGCAGGTGGTCAATCTCGGCAAGGATCTGGCGCGCGCTCTCTCACTGGTGTCGATTCGTGTGGTCGAAACCGTGCCCGGCAAATCGTGCATGGCGTTTGAACTGCCCAACCCCCGCCGCCAGGTCGTGCGCCTGTCGGAAATCCTCGGATCGAAAGCCTACAATGATATGGGCGCGGTTTTGACCCTGGCTCTGGGCAAGGACATCAGTGGTCAGCCGATGGTGGTCGATCTCGCCAGGATGCCGCACCTGCTGATGGCGGGTACGACCGGCTCCGGCAAATCGGTGGGGATCAACGCCATGATCCTGTCCCTGCTCTACAAGAGCACGCCGGATCAGGTGCGCCTCATCATGGTCGACCCGAAGATGCTGGAACTGTCGATCTACGAGGGCATCCCGCACCTGCTGGCCCCGGTGGTGACAGACATGAAGCACGCCGCCAACGCGCTCAACTGGTGCGTGGGTGAAATGGACAGGCGCTACCGGCTCATGGCGGCAGTCGGCGTGCGCAATCTGGCCGGATTCAACAAGGCCGTGATCGATGCGTGCAAGATAGGCGAACCGCTCACCAATCCGTTCTCGATTACCCCGGAGGCCCCGGAACGGATTGAACCCATGCCGTACATCGTGGTGGTGGTCGATGAACTGGCCGACCTGATGATGGTTGTAGGCAAGAAGGTGGAGGAATTGATTGCCCGTTTGGCGCAGAAGGCGCGCGCGGCCGGGATTCACCTGATTCTCGCCACGCAGCGTCCGTCGGTCGATGTCATCACCGGGCTGATCAAGGCCAACGTGCCGACCCGGATTTCTTTCCAGGTATCCAGCAAGATCGATTCACGCACCATCCTCGATCAAATGGGAGCCGAAACCCTGCTCGGCATGGGCGACATGCTTTTCCTTGCGCCGGGCACGGGCCTGCCGGTGCGGGTGCACGGCGCGTTCGTTGCCGATGGCGAGGTTCATAAGGTCGTCGAATATCTGAAGAAAACCGGACGACCCGATTATGTGGAAGGAATCCTGACTCCCGTCTCGGACGATTCAGACGATTTCGGCTTCGATGGAGAAGGCACAGCAGGCAACGGCGAATCCGACGAGTTGTACGACAAGGCGGTTCATATCGTCATCAAGACGCGCAGACCGTCGATTTCACTAGTGCAGCGCCACTTGCGCATTGGTTACAACCGTGCAGCGCGCCTCATCGAACAAATGGAACGCAATGGGGTCGTCACACCGGTTGGAGCCAATGGCAACCGTGAAGTGCTGGCTCCGCCCATCTCGGAGGAATGAACAATATGAAAGGTCGTCGTGGCGTATTCGGATTCGGTGTCAGCGCAGGGGTATTGGCTGCTTTTCTGTTCCTGCTGGCCGACAGCGCGATGGCATCTGGCGCGGTGAATAATCTGCGGCAGTTCGTCACTTCGACCCGTGGGGCTGAAGGTGAATTCCGACAAACCGTCAACGGAAACGCGGGACAGCCGGTGCAACTGGCTTCCGGTAAGTTTTCCTTTGCCCGTCCCGGCAAGTTTCGCTGGGAATATGATCTGCCGTATCCGCAACTCCTGGTCGCCGACGGCAAGCAGTTGTGGTCGTGGGATCGTGATCTCCGACAGGTAACGGTACGTCCTCTCGGAAATGCCCTGGGCGCGACGCCTGCCGGAATCCTGTTCGGTCAGAGCGATCTTGAGCGCGATTTCATTCTGACCGAGGTCGCAGCGAACGAGGCAATGAACGGCGGCGAAAAACTCGCCTGGGCCGAAGCCCGTCCGCGTCAGGCGGCTGGCGATGAAGGGGTTGCCAGCAGCGGCTTCCAATTCTTTCGTTTCGGTTTTGACGGCAAGCGTCTGCAACGCCTGATGCTGCGCGACAACTTCGGACAGACTACGGTGATCGAGTTCACCAATCTGCGACTCAATCCCTCGTTTGCCCCAAACCATTTCCATTTTGAACCGCCCGCCGGGGTGGATATTCTCGGCGATCCTCTGTCGCCGAAATGAACGACGATCTCGATCTTTTCGGCACCCCCGCCGCGCAAGAGAAGAGATCCACTGGCCGCGGTTCCGGCAAATCGCCCCTCGATCCGATGTCGATTCCCCTTGCCGAGCGAATGCGTCCGGCTTCGCTCGACGAAGTCGCGGGGCAGGCGCATCTCCTTGGGCCGGGCAAACCCCTGCGGCTTGCGTTCGAGTCGGGCAAACCGCACTCGATGATTCTCTGGGGACCTCCGGGAGTCGGCAAAACCACGCTGGCCCGACTGATGGCAAAAGGGTTCGATGCGGACTTCATCGCCCTGTCGGCGGTGTTCTCCGGCGTCAAGGAAATCCGCGAGGCCGTGGCACATGCCGAAGCCGTCCGCAGACTGGGGCGCCATACCCTTCTTTTCGTCGATGAAGTGCACCGCTTCAACAAGGCGCAGCAGGATGCCTTTTTACCCTATGTGGAACAGGGCCTCGTCACCTTCATCGGCGCGACGACGGAGAACCCCTCGTTCGAGGTTAACGCGGCCCTGTTGTCGAGGGCGGCAGTCTATGTGCTGGAGGCGCTTGACGCCGAGGCGCTGGCGGGGCTTTTTGAACGATCCCGCCACTTTGCCAGCCCGGAGCTCGCATTCGATGATGACGCGCGCGAGCGCATGATCGGCTTTGCCGACGGGGATGCCCGCCGGTTGATGAACCTCATCGAACAGATACAGATTGCCGCCACAACTTCCGGAGAAAATCCGGTCACGGCGGGTTTCGTCGAGCAGGCGCTGTCGCGCGATCTGCGCCGCTTCGACAAGGGGGGCGAGGCGTTTTACGACCAGATTTCCGCCCTTCACAAAGCGGTGCGCGGTTCCGATCCGGACGCGGCGCTCTACTGGATGTGCCGCATGCTCGACGGCGGAGCCGACCCGCTCTACATTGGGCGGCGAGTCGTGCGGATGGCTACGGAAGACATCGGACTGGCTGATCCGCGAGCCTTGGAAATTGCACTCAATGCCTGTGCCGCCTATGAACGCCTCGGTTCGCCAGAAGGCGAACTGGCGTTGGCCGAAGCCGTCGTGTTCATGGCCTGTGCCGCCAAATCGAATGCGCTTGACGTGGCCTTCGGTGCGGTGCGACGCTTCATCAAACAGAGCGGCTCGCTACCCGTGCCGCTGCACCTGCGCAACGCGCCGACCCGACTGATGAAAGAACTCGGCTATGGGCACGGCTACCGCTACACGCACGACGAACCGCAAGCCTACGCTGCCGGAGAGCAATACCTGCCCGACGGCGTGGAGTCACCCGGCTGGTATCGGCCCACACCCTATGGCATGGAAGCAAAAATCGCCGAAAAGCTCGCTCACCTGCGCCGACTTGATGCTCAGGCGAAAAAAAACGATGAAACGCCCTGAGGCGTTCCATCGAGTTTTGTGCTTCAGTGCGGAAGATTGTGCGAAATGGAAAAGCGAGTGAACTCCGCTCGGGCTCGTGCGGCCTTTTCGGACATTCCGGCGGCATCGGCGTATTCGATCAATTCCTGAAGCCAGCGTGCCAGCAACTGCACACCCTCGTCGGTTTGAACCAGGCCACAAAGCACCTGGCCCGCCATGACATCAGGAATCCCCTCGAACTCGGCAATCAAGGTAACTTCGTCATCTGTGAGATCACAATAATCAAGGCAATCGCGCATGGATAGCATTTCAGAACCCCCCCTTTCTGCAAAAAAGCCTCTCCGTGTGTGAGGTTGGTGGCCTCTTCTTGTTGGTCTTATTGCCTCTCCCTGTAGTTTTTTTAAGGCTTTCTATAAGGCTATGTCAACATGGCACGAAAGCAAGAAAATGATCCGTGAAAAAGTCTCACTTTCGGGTAGACAATCCAACCTGGAAACCGGGAGGTTCATCCGTCCTGGGTTCGGCCAGCAATGAATGCTCGACCGGGTGAGAGTGACGGAGAATGTCGTAAAAATTGCGAACGTTTTCTGCCATGACGAGCGCCTCGCCACCACGAACCGGGCCGGTCTTGAATTGGGTAGCGTATTGAGGTTGCGCCAGCAGAGGCAGCACGGATTTCAGATCTATCCACACGGTATCGTTCTTGCCGAGCAGGCGGGCCAGCGCCCGGGCGTTGTTGAGACCTCCGGGGCCAATGTTATAGGCGGCGGTAGTCATCCACATGCGGTCAGGGTGGGCAACCTCTTTCGGGAGTCTTGCCTGCAACATGGAGAGATAACGCGCCCCCCCGAGGATGGCCTGTTTTGGGTCGAGGCGATTTTCAACACCAAGCCGGTTGGCGGTATCGGTGGTCAACATCATTATGCCGCGCACACCGGTGTAGGACGTTGCTTCTGGATCCCAGTGCGATTCCTGGTACGAGACCGCTGCCAGATAGCGCCAGTCGATGCCGGTCTGTTTTTCGGCTTCCTGGAAATAAGGGATGTAGCGCGGCAGGCGGTTCTGGATACGCTTGTGAAAGACTACGAAGTCGTAACGGTCGAGGCGGCGGATGTGGCCGAAATAGCGATCGGCGGTTCCGGCGAGCAAGCCGTTTCCGGCCGACTCGTTGAGAAAATCATTGATTTCGCTCGTCAGGCCGCCGTCGGCTTGCAACGACATTGCCCAGGAGACCGTACTCCTGAGCGGCAGATCGTAGACGATGGCTAGTGTTGGTGCCAGACGCTTGGCGAGTGCGTAATTTACCTGGTCGGTTGCCAGAAGGTCGATCCGGCCGGTTGCCACCTGCATGAGTAGATCCTGGTCATCGGAATGCGGAGCAGGGTGAACGACTTCCAGTCCGGGGATGCGCTGCCTGAGTGTTTCCATTACTACGGCGAGTTTTGTGCCCTGCCGCACCGTGACGACCCGTCCGGCCAGATCGCGGTCACGCAGAACGGCGCGGCGGCTGGATCGACCGACCAGCACGAAATCGATCTCGCGCAACCCCGCCGTCCAGGCCAGAGGTAGGCGGCTATCGGGAGCCAGTCCGGCTGCCGCCAAGTGTGCCTGCCCATTGATGACGGCTTCGAGCGCGTGCGCCGTATCCGGATAAGGCACGAAACGCACTGGCACCCCCAGGCGTTGCCCGAGTTCAATCAGCAGATCATGCTCAAATCCCGCGTAGGTTCCCCGCTCATCTGTGCGGTAAGAGAGCGCATCGACGCGCGTGGCTACCCGTAGTTCGCCCAACTCACGGAAATTCGGGATGCGCGAATGGGAAGGACTGACGACAGCCATGACAATGGCTGCGATCAGGAGCGTGGCGAAGCTGGCAAAGATGGTGTGGGAAAGACGCAAGCGAGTACCTTGTAGGAGTGGATCTGACGGATTGTGCCTGCTCTGGCGGTTGTGCCCGTGTCAGGTGGCAGTGAACACACACGCCACGAAGGTGAGGCAGGCGAGGGCCGAAAAGATGTGAATCGTTGGAGAATGTTCACCCGCCGCAGCTCCAGATACTATCGGAAAACCGCACACCGGCTATCTTTTTTTGTAGGGTTGCCTATAATTTCGCGCTTCGAGCGGAGAGGTGGCAGAGTGGTCGATTGTACCTGACTCGAAATCAGGCGTAGGTGTAAGCCTACCGTGGGTTCGAATCCCACCCTCTCCGCCAACCATCGACAATGTAGCGGTGCCGCTGAAGCGGACACAGCCTTGATATGCGGCATAACTTCATCTACATCAAGGCGCTTGCATAAAGGAATGTGCTCATATATAAGCGGCATTCAGGCTCAGTGAGCAAATTTCCCCACTTTGACTGGACAAATGGAACTTCCGCCGGATCGTTCCAGCGTTTTTTCGTTTCAAGTAGTTGAAGTGAACGACCAACAGGAGGTATGAGAGGATGAGACGCCTGTTTCCTAAAGTGCTGTTTTTTGCCGCTATTTTCGCTTGTTGCGTTCCCGCCCAGGCTGTCGATGTCGACGCAGCCAAAAAGCTGGCGAGGCAGAACAGTTGCGGAAAATGTCATGATCCCGGAAAGGAAGCCCCCTTCAAGAAGATCGCAGAAAAGTACCGTGGCGACGCACAGGCTGAAGCCAAACTCACCAAGCACCTTACGTCCAATCCAACGGTGACGTACAAGGATGGAACAAAGGAAGAACACAAAGCCCTCAGAACGACTCCGGCCGATGATGCAGCGCAGATGAAGAATCTGCTGCAATGGGTGCTGGCCCATTGACATGGTTCTCTGAGGGATTTCAGGACTGATCGTGGAGTGGAGTACGTGAAGGGGGGGAAACCCCCTTTTTTTTGGTCTGCGTCACTTACGCAGCAATCGCGATGAAACCTGACTGGCGATGAGCGCGCTCAGCAGAGCGACGACCAACCCCACGAGCATCAACCCCCAGAGCAGGGGACGCAGTGGTGACAATACTGCGGCTTTGTCGACCACGATGCAAAGCACCCAGTCTGCGCCGGGAATCAGCGAGGCGACCACATATTTGGGAATGCCGTCGAGGTCGAGTTCATGCACAACGGCCTTGTCGGTTGCCGCTTTTATGATCGAAACATCGAACCCGGTGATGACTCCCGCGACATGTCTCAGTGTTGCATCGGGTTTTGAATACGCAACGATTCTTCCGTCGCGGGTAGTGAGAAAGGCGTAGGCTTCGGTGCGCAATTCGATTGCGTTGACAAGTTCGACGATTTCCGCAAGCGAGATGTCCGCGCCGATGGCGCTCGGCGTCCGGGAATTTATCCGTTGCACCACCGAGACGCAAAGCTCGTTGTCTCTTACGGAAACGTAAGGTTCGGTAAAGATGGCGCCCTTTGCCGTCATGGCATCCTTGAACCAGGAACGCGCCGTCGGGTCGTAACCCGGAACCGGTTTTCTGTCCGGCAGGTTATAGATCATCCGTTTCTCCGGCTCTTCCACGGCATAACCTACAAATGTCTGCATGAAACGCCCGGCTTCTTTCCCTGCTATCAGGAAGGGGATGGGATCATCCGCAAGAGGCAGCCTTGCCGCTATGGCTTCGATTACGTTGAGCCGTTGCGTGGCCCAACTCTCCAGAATCGCGCGGTTGCCATGCACGGATGTTTCGAGTTCCCGGTGAATGTCCTTGATGAGCTCCGTGCGCATCTGCCAGTAGGCAATGCTCGACAGCACAGCCGTTACCATCACCAGCAAAGCTGCAATAAAAACAAACAGGCGTTGTCTTGGCGACATGGAATCTCTCCCTGTTTTCATTGTACGAATCGGGGCAAGGCATTATCTGCGATGCATTACACACTTTTGTTGTAATGCACGCCATTTGGCGAGGGACTCAACGCTGCAACGTCTGCCAGCGCCCGATATGCTCGTCTCCACCCGATTCGTCTGGTTCAACCTGCCCGCAGACGACGCGCACACAACGCCCTGCCCGTAGCCAGGCGGAGGCGAGTGCTCGTGCCCGTTGCCAGTGGATTGCCACATCGCTGGACCAGGGCTGATAGAGCGCGTTTTCAACACAGGGAAAACTCTTTTGCAGGGCAATGGCGGCAACAATGGGTTGCGAGGCGAGAAAATCGAACGGAAATACGGGTTCGCGGGCGATTTCGATGCAGGAAACGAGACGAATTCCGGCAGAGATAACGCCTGTATGCGAACCCCACAGCACCACGGTTGGCATGTCGGGCTGCCCGTCGAGGCTCTCCGCCGCACCGACGATGACGAGCTCGACCAGTGGCCCGGCGCGACGCAACGGCACGTTGGCGTGCTGACGTGCGAGGGCAGAGAGGGTGGCCGTGTCGAACCGTTGTTCGCGCATGGCGCTGATTTTCGGCGCGTTCATGCGAGGGCTCCAGGGCAACGTTCGGTAATCAGGGCGGCAGTGCTGCCGCCGAAACCGACGAAGTTGAACAGTACCCGATGCGGCAGGCGCCAGGCGGGCGTGTCGAGCAGGGCCAGCAGGGCGGTGAGTTCGGCGGGGCCGCAGGCGCCCAATGTGTGTCCGATCTGGCGTTTGATGCTGATTTCCGGTGGTCGCCCGGAACCGAAAACGAGATCGAGCGCGGCGTTTTCGGCTTCGTCGATGGCGGACAGACCGCTGCGGTGGGGTTTGACGAGATCGATGTCGTGCGCGGTGAGACGGGCATCACAGAGGGCGGCGGCGATGTTGTCGGCGATGACCCGTCCATCGGGCGTGGGCAGGGTGGGCGAGTAGCCGTCGATACAGAGGCGGCACGCGCCAATTCGCCAGCCCGAACCGGGTTTTGCACTCAGACGCAGACCGGCGCAGGCTTCGCCGAGAATCAGGCCGTTGGCTTCTTCCATACGCGCGAGCAGACCGAGACTGGCAAAGCCGGCAAGGATCGTGTTGCAGCCGAATTCGACACCGAGTACCAGGGCTTCGTCGATTTCGCCCTGGGCAATCAGGGTAACGGCGGCCTCCAGCGCGCCCAGCCCGGAAGTGCAGGCGGTGGAAAACATCCACGGTGTGGTTTTGTTGCCAAAGGCATGCCGGATTTCCCTGTCGAGGATGATGATATCGTTGTAGGACAAGTCAGCCAGGGCCAGATCGGTTACTTCGAGCTCGCCGGTTCCGTGCGCGGAGGAACCAATGAAAAACGGCAGATCATCGAACGAATTCGGGGGATACCCGGTGGCGAGCTCGGTCGCAAGCAGACCGAGCGCGCGCCGGGTGCGGTCGATCCAGCTTTCTTCTGCAAAGGGCAGGGCGAACCAGGGCCAGGTTTCGTTAAGCAGCTTTCGTTCGGAGAGGGTTTTTCTGCCCGCGAGCAACGATTCGGCTGCATCGAGGGCGGAAAGTCCCAGGGTCGAAACATGGCCGATGCGGTCGATGTAGACGGGACGGGCCGCGCTCATGTCATGCAAATCCGTCTGCTTTGTTTCGCTCTTTCAGCCATGCCGTGAGATTGCCGACATTGGCGAGAATGAGCCGGGTTTCCTTGCTGTCGGTGAGCCGGACACCGAATTTCTTCTGTAGCGCCATCGACAGTTGCAGGGCGTCGAGCGAATCGAGCGCGAGCCGCGCTTCTGTGCCGAACAGGGTTTCGTCGTCGCCAATGGAGGCGGGGTCGCAATCCTTGTCGCAGGCCTGAACGATCAGGGTTTTGAGGGCAAGTTTCAGGTCGTTCATGTCGAAGCGGCACGATGGTTGAAGAAAACGGCGGCGGCAAGCGCAACCAGACCGAAGCATACCAGCGCGCAGACGGCGGGCAGAACATCGGCAATACCACCCTGACGCAACATGACCTGATGGAAGCCTTCGAGCGCCCAGTCCATCGGTGAGATGCGCGTCCAGGGCTGCATCGCGGCGGGCATGACGAAGCGGGGCACCATGATGCCGCCGATGGCGCCCATCAGAATGTTGCCGACGCCGCCGAGGATGGTGGCCTGCTCACTGCTGCGCGCAAGACTGGCGATGAAAAGCGCCCAGCCGACCGCCGCGATGCTGACGGCCAGACTCAGTGTCATCAGGGCCGCAATCGCTGGCGCACTGCCGGGAAGGGTCAGCGCCTCGCCGCCACACAGCGGAACGAGCCAGCGGCCAATGGCAACCATGACGAGAGCCTGTATCTGGTTGACGAGCACGAAGGGCATGAATTTGCCCGCCAGCACGAGTCCGAAGGGAACACGCTGGGAACGAAGCCGTTGCAGGGTTCCGCGTTGCCGTTCGCCAATGAAAACCGCCGAGATCGGAATGACGACGAAAAACATCGAAAAAATGAGCCAGGCCGGGACATTCTGCTGCACGGAAGAGGGGACGGCGACAGCGGCGTCGTCGTGGCTGCCGACGGATTCAATCGTGATTTCCGGTGAACCGATGTGCTCCGTGATCCGGCGCAGTTCCGGCAGCATCATGCTTTGACCAAGACGTTCGAGGACATGCGTGAGCCAGACACGGGTGACCGCTACGTCGACGTACTGACGAAAGCCATTGCGCATGATGGCCGGCACGGCCGGGTCGACCAGAAAACGCAATTCAGGCGTCTGATTCGTGCCAATCCGGCGAGCGAATCCCTGTGGGATGACGAGCACGAAGGCAGCTTCTTCGGCCCGCACCCGAAGGCGGGCATCTGCCTCACTGGACGGGGAAGCGGATTTATCGAGCAGATCGGTGTTGCCCAAAAGGGTATCGAGCGCGCGGGAAACCGGGGTGTCGTCGAGATCCAGCACCGCATAGGCGAGGCGGGCTTCCTGCTGGCCGGAAAACGAATTTGCAAGCGCAAGCGACATGACCAGAATAAAAATGGCAGGCATGATGAAGAGCGCAGCCAGCCCATGCCGGTCGCGCATGAGCGCCAGCCATTCCTTTTTCCATAGAGCCGTGAGTTGAATGAACAGTTGGATTCTCCTTGCCGGGTTCAGTCCCGTAGCGAATACCCGGTGAGTTCCATGAAAACCTGCTCCAACGCCCGGTCGCGCTTGACTTCCTCGATGGGTCCTGCCAGCAGCACTTTGCCGTGGTCGATGATCGAGACTTCCGAGCAGACCGCCTCTACTTCTTCCATGTAGTGACTGGTGTAGAGCACGGTGTTCCCGGCCTCGGCAAGTTGTCGGACGGCTTCGAGCAGAAAACGGCGGGACGACGGATCGACGCCCACGGTCGGTTCGTCGAGCAAAAGGATTTCCGGCTTGCCGGTGAGGCCAATCGCAAGATTCAGGCGTCGCCGCAATCCGCCGGAGAGTTCTTCCGCGCGCTGGTTGGCGACGGCATCGAGATGGGCGAAAGCCAGCGCCTCGGCGCATTGGCGCTGCCGTTCTCTTTGAGGGACTCCCTGTACACCGGCGAAAAACGAGAGGTTCTCTGCCACGGTCAGCATCGGGTAGAAGGCGTAGTCCTGCGGAACCAGCGCGATTGCACTGGGTCGTTTGGCCCGCCAGTCGCCGAGCGAGGCGCCGTCGAGGGTGATGCGGCCCTCCTGGGGCGTGAACAAACCGGCCAGCAGCGAGATCAACGTGGTTTTGCCCGCGCCATTGGGGCCAAGCAGCCCGTGGATGCTGCTGCGCTTGATGTCGATTGAGACGCCATCGAGCGCCGGGGGAGCCTCGGAGCGGTAACGGTAGCGAAGATCTTCAACGCGGATCATGAAAGTCGCGCGGCTTTGTTCAACGAAGTGAAGAACGTCTTTTCGCGTGCCGCCTGTGCGCGCAGCAGAGCCGCAAGGTGGGCGGGGTCGAGCGGATCGCGGTCGCGGATCATGCGAGCAGCGGCGAGCGCGAATTCGCGCCAGAGGTCGCCGATTTCAACCAGTTGCGCGCCCAGTTCGGCGAGCGCCGGACGGTCGATGAGCGTGGCGGCTTCTTCGAGAAAGGCGGCGTACATGAAGCGAAAGCCTCCGCCTCCCGTCCCGATTTCTTCCTGCATCCGCACCAGATGGCCGATAAAGAGCTTGGTGGCTTGAGGGTCGGTGGCCGCAGGCAGGCGTTCAAATGCGCGCGCAATTCGCACGATTCCTTTGACGCCGATGAAAGGCAGGGGGGTATGGAGCATGTTTCGCGCGGTTTTTTTGAGCGCGACGGGAATGGCCCGTTCCCACGCCGGTTCCTGCGGTGCATTGGCTGGGTAGTACAACAATCCCTTTGGCGCGAGCAATCCCCTGGCGAAACGCGCTTTCGTCAGATCGGCGCTCGCACAGCGCACGGGTTCTTCCAGCACGGGATCGGAGAGCAGGTAATCTCCGTCGGCCTTGTCGCGCCCGTAGGCGATCAGGTTGTGGGCGTTGAAGTGAAAGCGGAAATCCGGCGGCATGAACGGCAGCCAGAATACGGAAACCTGCAAGCCCACGACCTGTCCGGCATCGAGCAGTTCATTGAGCCTTCTGGCGCCGTCTTCCGGGCGGCGAAACGTTTCGGTGCGCATCGAAAACCGGAGCGGTTTTTGCAGGCCGCGAATGATCGTTCTGGGCGGCATCCGGTAAGACACCAATGGCAGGCCGGAGAGTTTGAAGAAGGGCAGAAAGGCGAAAGTCAGCGCCGAAGACAGGCCGAAAGCCATTGGTTCGGAAAGCGGCAGGCCGCAATGGCGCACGATGGCGCTCATGACCCCGCTTTCGCAATGGGATGCCTGCTGGTGGACAAAGTGGGTTGCCGTCATTTCAGTCGACCACGCTCAACTGATCGGTGTCGATGCCCAGGGCTTGCGCGTAGCGAACGCGCAATGCTTTTGAAAGACGGGCAAACACCGCCGGACGGAGGTGGCGACGCACCCGCCAGCTCCAGAGTCCGCTCGCCTGCGCGAGTTGGGCGACATCCATGCGGGCGCGATACATATGGACTTCGAGCGGAGAACTTTGTCCGGCGTGCGTCCGCTCAAGCGCGCGGGCAGCCAATTCCTCGAATGCCTGTACGGCCTGTAGGGTGACGGTTTCCTCGACTTCCCACCCGCGCGTCTGCACGAGTCCGAGCCGACCATCGTGGGTGCGTGCGTAAATGGCCTTGAGATGACCGCCGTAGGTGGCGCTGCCTTCCTGGGGAACGTCGTCGGCGTTCATTTCGGGTTGCCTCACACCACCGTCAGGTGCATGAAGCCGCCCGAAAAACGCCCGCTCTCCGGCACGAAGCAGAGCAGCCGGTTACCCGAGACGAGACGCCCGCTCCGAAGCAACTCGTCGACCATGATGTAGATCG